>JBFHEW010000242.1:0-5011 GCA_041583955.1 Bacteroidia bacterium
CCGTTCGACCACGCGTATGTGTATGGCGGAGTGCCGCCATTGACAGTAAGATCTGCGGTTCCGTTGGGTACGGTGCAATTGGTGGGGTCGGTTCCTGAAATGGAAGTCGTCAGTTGCGGAGGCTGGCCAATGCTTACTGGAATCGTTTCTGCGCAACCGCTGTTGGCTCCAGAACGCGCAAATACCACTCCGTTACCAGCGGGCAATCCCGTAACGGAATTCGTAGGAAAGAAATTGACCCCATCAACAGAATAGGTGTAGTTCGGGTGTCCTCCGGTACTTGTTATCGTTGCCACACCATCACTGCCACCGAAGCAGCTCACATCGGTCACCGTGACGGAGTTCTGAAAACTCAGATCGACATTGGTGCACGCAGGATTATTCTGAAACTGCGGTGCACCAACTGCAGTGCCGTTCCATGCAGGATTACCCTGCAGGTTGGTGTAGTTTCCTTCAAACTTGTAATAGGCCAACAACCCTACCTGCGTAGTAGGATTGGGCAGGTCGTACATGTTTGCTTGGATCTCTGCCTGCGTGCGCGCAACGTTCCATATCCTGACCTCATCGATATAACCGTTCCAGGATTCGGTACCATTAACGGAAATGTTCCCTATGGCTGTTGCTAGATTATTATTGACCAACGCACCGGTGTGTGGTGTGGATGCGGCCAAACAGCCATTCACGTAATAGTTCAAGCTTGTACCGTTATACGTGAATGCAAGATGGTAGCACTCTCCCATTGTGAGCGTGAAGCCCGATGGTGCATTCACGTATCCGTTGGTGGTGGTTATCTCTACCTGACCTGGACGAAGCAGATAATTCACATCTCCAGGTCCGGAATGTTTGGAAACGATATTAACGGCCGGTCCGAGTTGGGTGACCAATGCCTCTACCGTGATCTGTGTACCTGTAACATCCAGGTCGCCAACCTGTACATAATTGGCACCGCCAGTAATGTACAGCGCCTGCTGACCTATCGAGTCTAATACAGACACAAGTAAAAATAGAACGACTAGGATGTACCTAAGAGGGTGCTTCACTTTTTGAATCGGGGTTGGTTCTGTAAAACTAAAAAATGTCTTCAGCTACACAGACGAAACAAATCAAGAAGGCTGCTTCGGAATAGCGGATGATCAGATCGGTTGCAGCGCTCTTTCGGGAATCCAGCCTACATTTCCGTTGGAAAGCTTGATCCGCGTCCATCCATTCATGCTTTCTGACATGGTAACCACCAATCCTTCGTGGATCACAAAAAGATCCTTGCCCTTTTCGTTCGGTGCACTTTTGGCATTGATGGTCGCTGCATACACGACAGCCCTTTTATCGTTCACCACATGATCGTAATTATGTTGCGCTGCATAGATTGAGAATGTAAACCAGAGCAAGGTGATAAAGCCGGTGTAGAACGTAAGCCGTTTGGTTGCCTCTTCGCTTGAGAATCTGAAAAGCAAGAAGCCTCCCAAAGATAGAATGAGCGCAATGACCGCTGACCACGCCCAACCGTCTGTGGAGAAGGTTTTCAGAATGGCATCCCACCATTTCACAAAGAAAAGTTGTGGCATTTCCTCCGTTCTGTCTTTCACGCTGAGATTCACCAGTTTGAGATTGAACTGAATATCCTCATCATTAGGTGCCAGTTTCAGCGCCCGTTCGTAGTTCAGAATGGAGGGCGCCAGCTGTCCGGATTTGAAGTAGGCATTGCCAAGATTGTAATGAAGCTCGGCCGATGCGTATTCCTGCGCAATGATCTCCTCATACAATTGAATCGCATCCGCGTATCGCTCCTCAATGAATGCCTTATCAGCCTCGGCCTTGGCGGATTCGACCTGTGCAAATGAACCTGTGGTCATCAACACCAGGATAAGCGTTAAGTATGTCAACGGATTTCTATGCATGATTCTCCACTTTAACAATGGCAGCAAGGGCTTCGTCATAGACACTACCCATCTGTTTGTCGGCTCCAGGTGCAAATCGGGCAAACTCCGTCTTATCCAGAACACCGATGAACTCATTGACCGTTTCATCCGGCACGTTCTTATTGGATAGCACGGTTCTTATCTTTTCCTTGCTCAGCGCGGAAACCGGTATCTGGAACTTATCGGCCGCGTAATCTGAAAGCGCCTTGAAAACCTCTTCGTAGAATGAGGCTGTCTGATTCTGGTCCCAGAGTTTTTTTGCCTTGGTGAGACGCTTCTTGGCAATTCCGGTGGCTCGCTTGCTCTTCAGGCGACCGATGTCGTTTCCTTGCGACCGCTGGTACTCTGCATACCCCAGGAGCAACACGAATAGAACGAGCGGCAGACCGATAGCCGCGAAGAACGGCACCGAACGGTAAAAGAATCCCGCTCCATCCAAAATCGGATACTGTCCTTGCTTGATGAATCGGATATCGCTTCCAATGAGTCTTACATCCTCCTTGCTGATGATATTGACGGATGGCGATGCAGCATCATCCCCTTTTCCTTTTTCGACCACCAGATCGAACGCTTCCTGTGTATCGGTTTTGAACTTGCCGGACGCGGGATTGAAATAGCTGAAAGAGAACGGGCCGATCTTAAAGTCGCCTGCGTAGCGTGGTATAAGAACGTATTCGAAGGTTCTACTTCCCGAAACACCGTTGGCCGTTACTTTGATGTTGTCGGATATCTTGGGGTCATACACCTCAATATCGGGAGGGAATTCAAGGTCCGGAGCCTGAAGTTGATACAGATTCCCCTCTCCACTAATGGTAACTTTCAGATTCACAGCCTCATTCGACTTGGTCTGATTCCTATCGAGCGAGGCGCTCATTTTAAGGTCTCCTGTGAGCCCGCTGAAATCGCCAGGTTTGCCGGCAGGATATGGTTTCACGCTTATAGTGACCGAATTGGACTTTATCGGTCGTTTGAAATCCTCATAACCACCGAAGAACTGATCGAATACGGAGCGGCCTCTTCCTGACGACCGTTCTCGTACGATGGCACTGAATTCCAAAGGATCGATGGTCACCTCGCCAGTTTTCTGCGGAAAAACCACGAATTGCTTTACCAGACCGGTCTGATACATCACTCCATCTATCACTTCGTTCTGCCACTGGAACTGCTGATTTGCACTTGTTTCCTTGCTCCAGAAACCTTCAAACGATGGAATCTTCCATTCGTCCAGATTCACAAGGGTCACGCGATTATAGATCTTGAGGTCTACCGTGATCTTCTCTCCGAGGTAAACGTTCTTCTTACTTACTTCCACGCGGGCAAATAGGTCGTTGTTCGAAGTGTTTGATTTTGCCTGTTGCTGACCACTGCCTGACTGCTGATTTCCGGCACTACTCTGCTGTGCTCCTTGCACCACGTTCACGGTCAGGGCATTCGATTCAACCACGTTTCCGCCTACCTTGATCTTGGCGGGTGCAATGGTGAATTCTCCCTCCTTTGCTGCTCGCAACACATACGAATAGGAGATGGATTGCGACATGTTGCCGTTGATGAATTGCATGCTGGTGCTCTGGTTAGGACCACCCAGCACTTGGAAATCGGTTATTTCCGGTGCAACGAAGTTGGATCCGCTGCCATTCAATTCCCACGTGACCTGAAAGCGTTGACCAACCTGTACCTGACCCGGTGCCGATGCTGTCAGTTTTTGGGCAACAACAGATCCTGGGAACAAGATTCCCAATACGAGTATGAGCAGATATGTGGCTTTCAATTTCAATTTTCAGATACTGGTTTTTCGTTCATCTTCTGACCATTGGCTTCTACCAATCCTTCTCAATATTTCCTTTTGTTCCCTTTTTCACTTTAAGTTCTTCCAACCTGTCGCGTATCTTCTTTTCATCCTGATCCAACGCATCTAACGCACGTTCGGCATCCTCCTTGGATATTTCCCCTTCTTTCGGCTGTTGTTCTTGCTGTTCGTTCTGCTGTTGCTGATCCTGCTTTTGGTCCTGGTCCTGGTCTTTCTTCTCGTCCTGCTTTTGATCCTGATTCTGCTGATCCTGTTGCTGTTGGTCGTCTTTCTTCTCCTGATCCTTGTTCTGATCCTGTTGCTGCTGCTGTTGTTCCTGTTGCTGTTGCAACATGCGCTTGGCGTAGGCTAGGTTGTATTTGGTTTCCAGATCCTGTGGGTTGTTCCGTAACGACTGTTTGTATGCATCGACACTTTCCTGAAACTTCTGAGCCTTCATGAATGCATTACCCAGATTGTGATATGCTGCTGCTTTCTGTTTCTTATCGTCCGTTAGGTTAGGGAGTGACTGAAATGCGCTTGCAGCTTCTTCATAACGCTCCTGCTTGAATAACGCATCGCCCAGATTGAACCCGGAAATGAATGCGTCAGCGCCCTGAGCCTGTCCTTCACGGTAGGTCATTTCAGCCTCTCCGAACTTCCCTTCCTTATACAACCCGTTACCCTTGGTTATCAGGTCATTGGGTTGTTGGGCGAAGGCCACAACTGAGGTGACCAGAATGATCATTGCAACGAAAGATGCAATGGCATAAACCTGCAACATATCACTGAACCTGCTGTTCACTGCGGCCGATACGATCTTCAATATTTCTGATCTCTTTTTCACCTGATGCTCTTATTTGGATTTAAACAGATCCAATCCACTCAGAAATTTCAGTTTTCGCGAAGGTAACAGCACCTCAATCAACAGCAACAATAAAGCCACCGCAATGAAATACTGGAAACGGTCTTCGTAGCTCGTGAACATCTTGCTCTCAAACTCTTCGCGTTCCATACCTTCCAGTTCGTCCATCAACGCATTGAGTCCTGTTCTGGAGTTGTTTGCCCTCACGTAGGTACCTTCTCCTGCCGCTGCCACCTGCTGCAACATGGTTTCATTCAGCTTGGTAACAACCGTATTGCCTTCGCGGTCTTTGCGGTAACCAAGCATCTGTCCGCGTTTGTACGTAGGAATGGGCGCACCATCAACCGATCCGATACCAATGGTGTGCACTTTTATGCCCTGCTCGGCCGCAGCCGCTGCCTGTTTCAGTGCGTCATCCTCATGGTTCTCTCCATCGGTGATCAC
>JBFHEW010000243.1:0-5000 GCA_041583955.1 Bacteroidia bacterium
AACAACAATGTCTGTTTCAGCTTCAAGAACCAGTATGGCCAGTACATGCGATTCTACACCATTCCTATCGGAGGTGTTCAACAGTTCAAGTACAGCCTAGGCCTAATTGAAAAGATGAGAGAAGGAGAGCGATTCAATTCGGAGAAGGTGTTTGGTAAATGAGCCTACGCTAGATCATGGATAAGTTCCTCGTTGTTCTTTCGTTTCTTGCCTTCGGTCATTTCTCCTCGACCGCACAAAAGAACTTCACAGTCCGTTATTTCGATGAATCGAACGGGCTGACAAGCAACTTCACGGAAGGCGTGAGTCAATGTAGGTCGGGGCAACTCATTGTAGCTAACAAGGGAGGCATTGACCGTTTTGACGGACGGAACTTCGAAAAGCTGAAGCTCATCGATGACACGGTGGGAGTCGACTACGCCACCTGTCTTTTCCGCTACAAGGAAAGGATATGGTTCGGGTTGTTCAACGGAAACATAGGGCTACTTGAGAAAAGCCAACTGAAGGAAATCGAAACCGGCATTCAAGGGCAGGTCAAGCACGTTCATGTTGACGAGAAGGATCGTGTATGGGCATTTTCACGGTCTGGGATGGTATTCTCGATAAGCGGCTCCGAAACACACCTTTACAACATGACGGAGCGGGATATGCTTATCAACTCCGTGATTCCGTTCCGCGACCGGGAATTCATTATCGGCAGTAATGATGGTCTTTGGCTCATCAGGTTTGAAACCGGAAACGACTTTCAGGTTTTAAAGAAAGTTGCAGGACTTGGAGACACCAAGATCACTGCCATCAAATACGAATCCTCTGCAGACGTGATGTGGGTCGGAACGGAAGACGCAGGGTTGTACAAACTCTATTCTCCGTTCACTGCATCAGAAAAACTAGAGAAATTCAATCTGGAGAACGGAAAGTCCATCGATGATGTACAGTCGATATTTGAAGATCATCTTGGAAGGATATGGCTAGGTACTTTCGGAAACGGGTTAGTGCGTATCGAGTACTATGGAACAGGCAAGAAAGACTTCATAACGCAATCCTTCAGCAGCGAAATTGACGCGGAATATCTTATCAGAGATGTTTTTGAAGATGCAGAGCACAACATCTGGATCGCCACTTTCGGTGGAGGCCTGATACAGATCATAGAAAACGTTTTTCACCAACCGTTTGATGCGAATTGGCTAAGGCAACAATCCATTACCCAACTTTTCCGCGACACGCGAGGTTATGTCTGGCTCGGTATTGACAAAGGAATCTTCCGAACGTCAGAATATTCCAAACGATCGGCATTCGACTACTATCATGTTGGAGGCAATACGATTTCGGCCATTGCAGAAGATGGTGCTGGCAATATTTGGGTCGGCACCAGAACGGCTGGTATTTACAAACTGAGCAACAAAAACTCCGAATTCACCAGAATACCGCTGAATGAAGGAAGTCTGGCCGATGCCATAAACAGCATTACACCTACCCAAGATGGCGTGTACGTGGCCACGAAATCAGGTCTTTTCCTTTTATCCGTCAATGGGAAGATCAAAAAGCAACTGAGCACCATTGACGGGCTACCTCACAACAACGTAAGATATTGTTTCGAAGACTCGGCAGGACAACTATGGATCGCCACCCAAGGTAATCGTGTGGCGCTACTCATAAACGATCAGATCCGTTTTCTTGAAGATGAAAGTGGCCAAACCATTGTAGACGTGAATCACATTCTTCAAGACCGCTTCGGAAGACTTTGGTTCGCAACTGCTGGACAGGGAATCTACGTCTTGGACAAAGGCGATGCCTACAACCTCAATACCGAAGACGGTCTTCCATCAGATTACTGCTATCAAATGGTGCTTGACAACGATGGTTATGTATGGGCAAGTCATCAGAAGTCCATCGTACAGCTTTCGTCAGCGTTGAAAGTGTCAAGAGTGGTTGAGCATGAAGAGATCTCGCCAATAGAGAACACAATGGTCACCTTTCTTTTCAAAGACAACGAAGGCAACATTTGGATATCGTCTACCCATGGCGTTGTCAAATTCAATCCGGCCATTGACAAATCAAGCAAAGCGATACCTCAGCTATCCATATCCGGGATGAAGCTATTTGACCAGAACCAACCGCTGATAACCGACCTTGTTTTACCCTATAAACAGTACAAAGTGTCTTTTACCTTGGCGGGGATCTCTTTGAGAAACCCGGAAAACATCAGGTACAAATGGAGGCTCAAAGGTTATTCGGATTACTGGTCCGAAGAGATAAGCCAAAGTGAGATACAGATACAGCGCTTGGAGGATGGAGATTACACGTTACAGGTAATAGCTTCCAAAAACGGTGGCGAATGGACACCCGAGCCAGTGGAATTCAGTTTCCTGATCAGAAAGCCTTTTTGGAGAGCCTGGTGGTTCTATCTGTTCATGACCATCGCCATGATCGGTATTGTTGTCGCTTTTGTGAGATACAGGGTCTATCGCCTCATGAAAGATAAGCAGGAACTGGAATCCATTGTGACCGAAAGAACCGTGGAGATACAGGAGCAGAAATCGGAGATTGAACGCAGTAGAGACGAGATTGCCAAGTACGCCAAAGACATTACCGATTCCATCAAGTACGCCAAGCGCATTCAGAATGCCATTTTCCCAACCTTGGAGGACGTTCGGTCTGTGGTGCCGGAATCCTTTGTACTGTTCCGCTCGAAAGACCTTGTAAGTGGCGACTTCTACTTTGCAGAAAAAATCGGTGACGAACGCATTTTCTGTGCCGTGGACTGCACAGGGCATGGTGTTCCTGGCGGATTCATGTCGATTGTTGCAAACAATCTATTGGAACAGGCAACGCGCCAATTGAAACTGACCAAACCCTCAGAGATCCTTACGTATCTGAACAAAGGGGTCACCGAAACACTGCACCAGACTTACGAAGAATCATCGGTGAAAGACGGCATGGATATTGCCTTGTGTTCGTGGAATAAAAAGCTGAAAACCTTGCAGTTTGCTGGAGCTTATAACCCTCTCTACCTTTTCCGCGATGGAAAACTCATCGAGTATCGTGGAGATCGTTTTCCGGTCGGTACATTTGTCGGAGAAGAGTCTGGCACTTTCCGCAACCACGAGATAAAAGTACAGGAAGGAGACATGTTATATCTTTTCTCAGATGGTTTTTCCGATCAGTTCGGTGGGCCACAAGGAAAAAAATTCAAAGTGAGAAGATTCAAGGAAATGTTGCGCGAGGTGCATACTTTTCCGGTCGATCAACAATACAAGATGATATCAGAACGTCTGAAACAATGGATAGGAGACCTGGAACAGGTGGACGACATCGTTCTTTTGGGCGTGAGAATTTCCTAGCAACTAAAAAAAATGAAGCACGTATATCCGCAATCAATGCCATTTCAATCAATGAGACATCTCGTTTTCGTTCCTCTTTTCCTCGTCATGCTCATCTTCACGAAGGCAAACGCGCAGGAATCGGTAAAGCTGTTCAATAGCGCTCTTGCCAAGGCGCAGTCTGGCGATATGCCCGGAGCCATTCAGGATTTTGACAAATGCATAGCCATTGATGGAGAAAATGCTGATGCTTATTACTGGAGAGGATTGGCCAAAGCTGCCATTGGACAAACGAATGAAGCCATTGCAGACTTCGGAAAAGCAACCAAGATCAACCCGAATCATGCAGAAGCGTTTCTGAGAAGAGGTACGCTATACAATAACGTGGGCAACCCGAAAGCGGCATTGGAAAACCTCGAAGCAGCGGTCAATTTATTGCCCAAGAATATGGACACCTACTTCAACAGAGGAATCGCATTGGCCAATTTAGGACAGCACGAACGTGCCATTAAGGATTTCACCACCGTCCTTGAAAACGACAGATCGAACGATCAGGTATTCATCAATCGCGGCATCTCGTATAGGAAATTGGAGAATTTCGAAAAGGCCATTGAGGACTTCTCCAGCGCCATCCGATACAACAAGCTAAGCGCAGCCGGATATGTGAACCGTGGAATCGTTTACCGTATGCAGGAGAAATTTGATTTTGCCATTGCCGATTACACGCAAGCCATTGTGATCGAACCCAACAACAGTGATGCCTTCTACAACCGAGGGATCGCTTATTCGAAACGCGACCAACATCAGGATGCCATCAGAGACTTCTCAAAAGCCATCTCCATTAACCCCGAAGATGCCGATTCTTACATGAATCGTGGAATTGAGAAAGTGATCATTGGGAAAAAGGATGATGGATGCGCTGATATCATCAAGGCCGCCAACCTAGGGCTTGTAATCGCTATTGACGAGCGCAATAAATTCTGCGGATTCTAGAAAAGCTGTAACCGGACCGCCTTCGTGCCTCCACTCCACTCCATTTTCAACAGATATATGCCGGGAGAGACATCTTCCAGATCCAATTGAAAAGACCTTCCGGTAAAGTGCTGGCCTAGGAGAAATTTTCCAGAAACATCATACAGATCGAATCGTACGGTTTCAGTACGATTGAAATTGATGTTGATAAGACCGGATGAAGGATTAGGAAAAACCCCAATGGACAGATTCTGCTCAGAAACGTCTGTAGACAAGGGTAGCACTTTGAATTTCCAATAGCCGGAAGGCGCTGTCATCGGTCGTACCTGTTGTTTACCGTTGGTTGCTTCAGCTTGTATGAAATAGAACACTTCAGCGCCAGGTTCCTGGAACGGAATGAAACCGGTCCATGTATCCTGCGCGGGTACGGTAAGAAACATGGGCAATGCTTCATAACCCAAGGTTGTATCTGTTGTCCAATACAAAGTGGCGTTGGCAATACCTTCTGCATGTTTTATCAATGCATCTATCTGATGGTCGGTTGCAGCGTAAACCTGATCGTGTAACGGCTGATGCGAGATAAGCAACGGGTCGTCTGAAGCCACTGCCTTCGTAATGCAATGAATGGCCCCCGAAGCAGTAATGATCTCGTTGCAGTCAATTCCTACCACTTTGTAACCGGGCAGTGCTTCGCGGTAGATCCTAAGA
>JBFHEW010000244.1:0-4998 GCA_041583955.1 Bacteroidia bacterium
AAAATCGACAATTGTCCCTTTTCCTACGTTGAGATCCGTTGCCACGGCTCCTAATCTTCTCAGTATTCCTTCTGCCATTTATGCCTGTTACTTTTTATTCAATTCATGACTGTCACATGATCAGTCAGCAAATTCCTCCTTAAGGATCTTAATGACCTCCATGACCGTCTCCTCTTCGAGGTCGGTACGTTTAACGAGTTCATCCTTTCCTATCTCCAACACGCTCTTGGCGGTGTCGCAACCAATTGCCTTCAACTCATCGAGGATCCAGCTCTCGATCTCATCAGCAAATTCTTCGAGGTCAACGTCTTCCACATCCACGTCCGAATCGCGGTAAACATCGATCTCATATCCCGTAAGCTGACCGGCCAATCGAATATTGAATCCTCCTTTACCGATTGCCAATGAAACCTGATCCGGCTTCAAGAAAACATCGGCTCGGGCTGTTTCATCGTTCAATTCGATACGAGTGATCTTGGCCGGGCTCAACGCACGCTGAATGAACAGCTGTGAGTTGTTCGTAAAGTTAATAACATCAATATTCTCGTTTCGCAACTCACGAACAATTCCATGAATTCGAGACCCTTTCATTCCTACGCAGGCACCTACCGGGTCAATACGGTCATCGTAAGACTCAACGGCCACTTTGGCTCTCTCGCCCGGTACACGCACGATCTTCTTGATGGTGATAAGACCATCGAACACCTCTGGCACTTCGTTCTCGAACAAGCGCTCCAAGAAGCGTCCGTCTGTTCGTGACAAGATGACAACAGGATTGTTGTTGCGCATCTCTACCTCTTTGATCACTGCACGCACAGAGTCTCCCTTTTTGAAATAATCGCTCGGGATCTGCTCCGTTTTGGGCAGAATCAATTCGTTTCCTTCATCGTCAAGAATGAGGATCTCACGTTTCCAGATCTGATAGACCTCTCCTGTTATCATCTCCCCTTCGCGGTCCTTATACTTCCTGAACACGTTATCCTTTTCGAGGTCCATGATGCGCGAAGCCAGATTCTGACGAATGGCCAGAACAGCCCTACGACCGAAATCCTCCAGTTTAACCTGCTCCGAAACCTCTTCACCGATCTCGAAATCGGATTCTATTTTCAAGGCTTCTGAGAGCGGAATCTCCAACACGTCATCTTCCAGTTCGTCATCCGCAACAATGGTCCGGTTTCTCCACAACTCCAAGTCACCCTTGTCAACATTGATAATGACATCGATGTTCTCATCGGTTCCATACTGCTTTATGAGTAATGAGCGGAAGGTGTCTTCCAGAATGCTCATCATGGTGACTCTGTCAATGTTCTTGAATTCTTTGAACTCCAAGAACGACTCTACAAGATTTAAACTGTTCATCTCTAGTTATTTGAACGATATTACTGTCTTTGCTTCTTTTATCTCATTGAGCGCGATCGTTTGGGTTTCGACCTGCTCCTTTTTCTTTTTCTGCTCGGGTTGAACCGTAATGGTATCACCGTCAAACCCGATCAATTGACCTTTTACTGAGGCACCATCCGTCATGGTCACTTTGATCTCTCTCCCCACATTCTTCTTGTATTGAAGTGGATGTTGAAACGGTTCGGTCAATCCGGGTGACGACACTTCCAGTTCATAATCCTCCACCTCTCTGTCCAAGTTGCCTTCTATGTGTCGGCTCACATTCACGCATGCTTTCACATCCAGACCTTCCAATGCATCAATGAAGACTCTGATGCGATTGGTAGGTATCACTCGCACGGATACAATGAAGATATCCGTTCCCTCGATCTTCTCCTCAACAAGCGCCCTGACTACTGCTTCTGTTATCATCATTAAAAAAGGGACCTGCTGGTCCCCTCTGTCAAATAATCCTCAAATCGGGTGCAAATATAATAGGTTTAATTGCAAGTTGCAAACAGTCGTTTTGTTTGACGCACAAACGTACTGAATGTAAGAGAATGTCCTGTCCGAAGCATCTATCGTCAAAAACTGCCGTCTGAAACACAAAGTCGGTACGCTCAAGTTGTTAAATTTGCGCGCCTCACCAAATAATTGAAGTTGAAAAAACATCAGATGATCAAGCATACATTTCTGGCCACCTTGGCAATCCTACTGTTATCCTATCAAGCCTTTTCGCAAAGCACTGAAGGCATCGATAAACGACTACGGTCAAAGTTTTCGCAGGAGGAACTCCAGCAAATGTCCGAGCAGGAGTTCCGCTACTGGGAACGCTACCTCGATGAAAGTGTTGAGATAATTGAACTACCAGCAGAGAAGCTGAGCGACATTACCGAGTGGGTGAGTCTTCCTTCTCTCTCATCATCAGACATCAATCTATTTGAACTTGGCTTGGAGCCACATGCCGTTGCCCGTGACTACAAGCGTATTACCGGGACAGAAAAGGTATTGGTGATCCGTTCCATTGCCGAGATCGGGAAGTTGGTTCCTGCGCTGCCAGCCCGAACAGCAAGGGAAGAATACACTGCCGAAGAGCTGGATGCGATCAGAGCCATGGGCGGTGGCCCTCTCACTATTGCCATCACAGACGGTGGTTCCACGACCCTTCCGTGTGGAAACGGTGCGCTTTACGAGCATACGCTGACGGATGACAACCCATCTGGAAGTTATGCCCCTAATGCCACTTACACGATAACGATCTGCCCTGATGGGACCAATGGAAGCAAAGTAACCTTGCGCATGTTCCCAGAAGTGGGCGATGTGTGGGACGTGCACGGCTCCGATACGCTTTTCGTATATGATGGCACGGATACCAACGCCCCGCTACTCGGTGCTTTCAACAGTGATACAGACACCAACGGCATCAGCGTGCAGGCCACGTTCAACAACCCATCAGGTTGTCTTACCTTTCAATTCCTCTCTAACGGAACCAACGAGGCTGACGGCTTCTCTGGTCTGATCACATGCGGATATCCATGCCAGCCCATTGCCCCGATCATCAGCTCAGACCCAATGATGGAGCCTGCTGATACCGGCTACATTGACATCTGCCTCGGTGATACCGTATGGCTTTATGGAAATGCCGGTTTCCCTTTTTCCGGAACCAATGGTGGTCTTGGCTACGACCAGACCATCGCCAATAGCACATTCAACTGGGAGTTTGCAGACGGAACCGTGATAAACGATAGCGATACGGTTTATTTCGTTCCACAGGTGCGTGCCGGATATTTGGTGGAAATGAGAGTTACAGACACGCTGGGTTGCGTGGACGTGCAGACCACGAAGATCAGAGTGGCCACCATTCCGACCTTTGCCGGAACCACTTCCCAACTTCAGGACACGCTCTGCTCTGGGCAAAGCACCATTCTGGTAGGAGGGGTAACATTCCAAGATACCACTGGAGTAGACCCTACCCAAGGTGCTTTCATCAGTGGTGGCATCTTTGCAGGCCTTACCTACTTGCCTGACGGTTCGGGAGTCAACTACGAAACAGACATTGAGATCACACAGTTTGACAGCGGTCAGGTAGTGCAGAGCGCCTCCGACATCATTGACATGTGTGTTACCATGGAACATTCATACCTAGGAGACCTGGAAATGATGCTTACCTGTCCGAACGGGTCGAACATCGTTATTTTCAATAGCTATACAGGAACAGGTATCGGACCTCAATTTGCCGGTGGTTTCGGAGGTGGTGGCACCTTCCTTGGCGATCCGGTTGACAACACGAGCGGACAGCCTGGTGTAGGTTGGGAATACTGCTTCTCTGAACTTGCAACTTGGGGTACCATGGGCGATGAGCACCCGGCCAATACCATCCCTACTACCGTAAACAGCCCAGGGCAATCAATGGCCCCAGGAACCTATTTACCAGAAGATTCCTACGCTGACCTGATCGGATGCCCGATAAACGGAACATGGACGCTGACCATCCGAGACAACATCGGGGCGGATGATGGTTATGTATTCGAATGGGGTATTCTTTTCAATCCCGACATTGACCCGAACGCTGAGTTCTATACACCGGCTCTTGCTAATGGTTTCTGGACCATCGATCCATCTGTGATAAACGTGTTTGGCGATACGGCCATTGAAGTGCTTCCTCCAACCCCAGGCAACTGGGAGTATACGTTCAATGTGGAAGACGACTTCGGATGTTTCCACGATACCACACTCAATGTACATGTGGTACCAGACCTCACCACATTCACAGACGTGGATGTTTGTGCCACTCAGTATCAACTGTCTGCTGCCGACTATGAGATTCTTGGCGAATGGACCTACACTGGTCCTACTGGCGGAGTAGCTACCTTCTCTCCTAACCAATCTGCCTACGAACCAACGGTGAACGTGAACGTATTTGGCGACTACGAATTCGTTTTCACGAGTGACTATTGTGGTCAGAGCGATACCATCGTGGTGGATTTCAACCCTACGCCATCTCCTGTGCCGCTTGTTGACCAGACCATCTGTCCAGGCACCGACCTGACATTCGATGCCGGTAATGAAGATATCGGGGCAACCTACACATGGTCTCCAGCTGGATTCAACGGCCAAGTGTTGACACTTGATTCCGTGACCAACTCAGGTGGTATCCAAGTAGTGGTTTCGAACGATTGCGGTACTGCCAATGGCGCGGCAACCATTACCGTTCATTCAGCTTCGGTTACCGGTCCTGTTCAAGTATGCCTGGCAGACGAAGCAGATCTTTCAGCGTCATTCACAACTTCCGGTGGTAGCTGGAGTTTCAACGGTCCTACGGGGTCGAATGCAACATTCAGCCCAGCCGAGACCGATGCCTCACCATCTGTTTCTGTGGATATGGCTGGCGATTACCAGTTCATTTTCACCGATGATGAATGCGCAATGCAACGTACATGGGATGTTTCCTTCGCCCCTGCCCCAACCATTCAGATAAGTTTGGACACCAACCGAATCTGTGTAGAAGGTGACGTTGTCCTCACCTATCAGATCAATACGGATATCTATGATGACCTTCAGTGGGATCCTTACGGAACCAATGCTGATACGCTGATCATTGCCGGAACTGATTCGTTG
>JBFHEW010000245.1:0-4992 GCA_041583955.1 Bacteroidia bacterium
GACCCGCATTCCACCATCCGTTCTGTCGTGTCCGTTGGATGTGCATTCCGGGAGAAACGCGCGCCAGTTGGGTCTACTCACGCGCACACAGAACGATTGGAGAGCGGTGGAAGAATTGGATGCAGCACTCCGATGCTTTGATCCGAACGACCCCGTGAAATATGACTTCGCCTTATTCGGGCTCGGGGTTTTCCATTGAAAATGAACCTTTCTTCTTGCAATTATGTTCCGTGTGGAATGTTTTAAACGCGAAGTGGCTAATTTTGGGTGAAACGCAGCGATGAGAAAGAAGGAAAGTAGATTTGAATTGGAGGGGGAAATTAGCACCCTCATATTTGACGATAACCGCAATACGGTTCATTTCGATTACCATGTTGATATTGATGATGTTGACAACAGCATCATGCTCGATCTGTATACCCGCAATGCGCGAAGTGGAGCTATTTTCCTACTCCATCAGACCCGCGGAACCAGCTCGGTGGATGTGCTTCAGAAAATGCTGAACCATCTGCGCTCGCAACATCTCTCTGACGAGAAATACTCGTACACCGTGAAATGGATCGACCGGAACGACCCGAAACGAACCGAACACATCTCTTACTTCTACGAGCACAGTGAGACAGATGTGCGCAAGAAATTCTTTTATAACAGACGTGAAGAGGATTTCCTCATCACAGTAGAAAAAAACCCATTATCCTGAGTCCTGAGGAAAAATTCAGATCGGTAGCTACCAACCTCGAAAACCATCAAGGCGTGCAACGGAGCACCTTGGAGTCAGCACCTGTGCTACAATATGATGGAAGGGAATTTGCCATGTTCCATCAGAATGAAATGGCGTTCCGACTTGGTCGGGATTGGGATCCGGAAGATGCCGGTGTGAGGAACTGGAGTCGTTCTGCTCTGTTCGGTACAAATTCAAAAATGGAAGAATGGTACTGCATTTCAGCTAAAGACAGTGACCTTTGGCCCAATCTGGCTGCTCGCGCACTGAGCCGACTTCTCTCAGAGAATTAGCTCAATAGACCTTTTCTCCTCTCGTAAGGAAACGTCCCCAGCTCTTGTTGTAAACGTGAACCTTTTCGGTGGTGTCGTTCTTAGAATCCACCACAATGCCATGGTTGTTCTTCCAGTGGAAAATGCCTCCATAAAGATTGTAAACGTGCTTGTAGCCGGCCTTTTTCAGCTTCTCTCCAATCCGCTCGCTTCTATACCCCACCGAGCAATAAACGATGATGGTGTCCTGTTTCGGTATGTTGGAAACGTTGCGTAGGTCAAAATCATCATAGCCCACGAACGTTGCATTCGGAAGGTGACTCACCGCATATTCTTCCGACTCACGCGTATCGAGCAGTCGAACTCCTTTTGCCTTAGTGGCATCTTCCATCGAAATGATCGGAACCGTTTTCCTGTAAAGCGTTTTCAATTCTTCTTCAAGGGAATCGTTCTTTTGGCCGCAGGAAACCAGCGGCAAGAAGAATACCAGCATCATTATCAGTCTATTCACCATTCAAATTCCAATCATAGTCCATAAAACCTGGCTTTACCGAGGTACCTGGCTTACGCTCTGAGTAACTTCGGATGTACTCCATCAAGGTCATGTTTTTTGTAAAATCCTTCTTGAACCAACTGAAAATGGGCGACAGTCTGACCTCACTGTTTCCTATCTGGTTCTTGCTTTCATCGTTAATGAATTCCACAGCCTGTTCCTGCAATTGTCGCTCCAGATCCGCAGCCACGTAGGCTTCGTTCCTCAACCGAGGGCAAGAAACAGATGCGCAGACAATACTGAAGTGAATCCGCGGTTCGTTGAATTTCTTTCTCAGAATGGAGTGTTCAATGGTATTCAGATCCATCCTCTTATTTCCTACAGTGAAGAATTTGATGTCCCAAACGGAATTGACGAAAGGAACGCCCTTCTTGCTGTCCTTGATGCTGGTCACTGGATAATGATCGATGATCAATTTGACAGTGAAAGCATTGTAGGCATTGATCCAATAAGCCAACTCCTCTTCTCTGCTCCAGGCCGAACCGGGAGGGTTTGAAGAAAGCTCGTGTAAGTAGCTATTTAGCTTGACGCTGTCCTGTACAAAGCCCTTGTAGGACACCCAGCCGGTAGGTCTGACATGAACCTGCAACAGATCGGTCCATGCCTGATGCATGGAACCGTCCGGCTGAGCCACGGTCTGTGGCGCATGCAGACACAATGCGAACGAAAACAGAATGAGACGCTTCATGCGAAGATGAACTTCGAAACGAAGCTAGTTGTTCGGATTTAACTTAAGGTGATGCAGATCACGCTATGTTCGTGTACACTGCCTGAACGTCATCATCGTCCTCAAGCCTATCGATAAGCTTTTCGATGTCTACCATCTGTTCATCGGTGAATTCAACCGGCATGGTTGGAAAACGCTCCAAACTTGCCTTCACAACCTCTATTCCCATTGCCTCAATGGCACTGGCCAACTTCCCGAAAGAAGTGAAATCCCCATGAAGATAAATGGTATCCCCATCATCCACGATCTCCTCCAGACCGGCATCGATCAATTCCAACTCCATCTCCTCAATATCCATCTCATCGGTCTTATTGATCTCGAAAACGGCCTTGCGATTGAACATGAATTCCAACGATCCGGTAGGCACGAGAGAACAACTGAATTTATTGAAGTGCATACGCACATTTGCAACGGTTCGAGTGGAGTTGTCGGTAGCACATTCCACGAAAACGAGCACTCCATGCGGGCCTTTTCCTTCGTAGTTGATCTCAACATATTCGCTCGCATCCTTGCCCGTTGCACGTTTTATGGCCGCTTCAATATTGTCCTTGGGCATGTTCTGCCCCTTTGCGTTGGCAATAGCGGTTCTAAGAGCAGCGTTCATGGCCGGATCTCCACCACCTTCCTTGGCTGCCATGGTTATGGCTTTGCCAAGCTTTGGAAATATCCTCGACATTTTGCCCCAACGCTTCTCCTTTGCGGCTTTCCGGTATTCAAACGCTCTTCCCATTTCTCAGATTTTGTGGCGCAAAGTTATTCGACCGAATGAAATGAAGAAACACATAATGAATCGCGTAGTAACGAACAAATGTCATCAAAACAACAATTTAAGCACTATGCATTGGAATAAATGGCTTAGTTTCAGCCTTACGTTTTTCACGTATTCACCAAACCAAACTCACATGAAATTACGTTTCTACTTCAGCGCCATTGTTCTTTGCCTCCTTTCTTTTGCCTCTATTGCGGGCAACGGAACCCTGTTCAGCTACGGACCGGACGGCAAGAACGAGTTCAAACAAGCAGAGGATCGGATACTCGTCCGTTTTGTGGATGGGCTTTCCTTCAACGAGAAAGCCAACATTCTTGCCTCCGAAAAAGCGATCAAACCTCTATCCAAAGAAGATGTGCTCCCCGCTCCGGAGGTGACCATTGCTAAGGTTTCTGGCCTCAGCGCAGAAGAGTTGAATGCTTTGATGAGCCGTCTGAACACCAATCCTCAAGTGGTGTATGCCAACCCGTTCCTGATATATAAGGACGGAACCTACCAGGGTTTGCAAGACCGTGTCATTGTTCGGTTGAAGAGTGACAAGGACATCACTATGATGAATGGCATTGCCAAGGATCTGAGAATGAATATTCTGGAACGGAATGAATTCGACCCATTGGTCTATGTATTACAGACAACGAAACAATCCTCAGGAACTGTGCTGGAATTGGCCAACCGGATGCATGAAAGCAATGCTTTTGAGTATGCTGAGCCCGACTTCCTACTACTTCTCAAGCGTTTCAATACGAATGATGGTCTTTTGGGCTACCAATGGAGTTTGAACAACACCGGTTCTTCCATTCAATACAACGGAACGCCCGGAGCCGACATGCGCGTTTTCAATGCTTGGGCAAGCACAACGGGGTCTTCCACCATCAAAGTGGCCATTGTGGACGAAGGTGTAGACCTGAACCATCCAGACCTTCAGGCAAATCTTTTGGGCGGATATGATGCCACAGGACAAGGCAGTGGCGGAGGCCCATCTGGCGATGATGCCCACGGAACAGCCTGTGCCGGTATTGTTGCAGCAGCAGGAAACAACAACCTTGGCGTTGCTGGAGTAGCATACAACGCCAAGATCATTCCGGTAAGGATCGCCTACAGTTCCGGTCAAAGTTGGGTTACTTCCAACACATGGATCGGAAATGCGCTGAACTGGTCTTGGCAGACCGCTGGCGCAGACGTGCTGAGCAACTCATGGGGAGGCGGTAGTTCTTCCTCAACCATTAACAACGCCATCAACGGTGCCGTGAACAACGGACGGGGTGGCCTCGGGGCACCAGTGCTATTCGCTGCCGGAAACGATAATGGAGCAAACAGCTATCCAGCTACGCAGACCAATGTCATTTCTGTGATTGCCATGAGCATGTGCTACGAGCGCAAAAATCCTGCATCGTGCGATGGCGAGAACTTCTGGGGGTCGAATTACGGTCCGGGAGCCGATGTGGCAGCACCGGGAGTCAAGATAGCCACCACCGACATCTCGGGTTCGGCCGGATATTCCACGGGAGACTACACAGGTACATTCAACGGAACCTCATCGGCAACGCCCAACAGTGCTGGCGTTATGGCATTGATACTATCTGCCAATCCTAACCTTACTGCCACGCAAGCTCGGTTTGCGTTGGAAAGCACTTGCCGAAAGGTCGGGTCTTACACATATAACTCCAACGTATCGGGCCAGCCGAACGGAACTTGGAGCAACGACCTTGGATATGGGCTGGTAGATGCCTATGCAGCCGTTCTTTCGGTATCGCCTCAAGTGGCTGACGATGCAGGTATCTCTGCCATCGCATCGCCAAGCGGAACCATCTGCGCCACTTCGGCAACGCCATCGGTCACCCTCAATAACTTCGGCAGCAACACGCTATCATCGGTAACCATCAATTACCAAGTGGATGCCGGTGCAGTAAACACCTACAATTGGAGTGGCTCCCTTGCGAGCGCATCGTC
>JBFHEW010000246.1:0-4975 GCA_041583955.1 Bacteroidia bacterium
AGCCAGGTTGGTGACCAGTCTTCCGTCTATTCCGAACAGATCGATGGTGGCGACATCATCCAGGTCGACCATCACTTCCAATTCCAAGACTCCGTTTGTCGGATTTGGATAGGCTGTGATTCCATAATCGCCTTCAACTTCCTGCTCCATCAACCGCGAATGACAACCACCAAGTTGGTCACCGTGATCCAAATGGCTTTGAATCTGATCCACTCTCACGCATCTTGTTCTGCCACGATGACAGACCAATGCTTTGTTGTTTCCGCATCGGATGTCATTCACTTCAACGGTCACGTCATCAGTAGCCGTATTTCCAATAAAATCGGTTACGGTAAC
Organism: Bacteroidia bacterium; assembly: GCA_041583955.1. GTDB lineage: Bacteria > Bacteroidota > Bacteroidia > UBA10329 > UBA10329 > UBA10329. Next base: position 337 of record JBFHEW010000246.1, read on the forward strand.
GGTGTAGGTAGTTGTCGATGTGGGACAGACGGTGGCTGAAGCACCTGTAGAACCATTGCTCCAAAGGTACGTGTAGGGCGGAACCCCGTCAATTGCCACAGCACTCAACGTAGTACAGTTCGATCCGAATCCGTAAACGACTTCTAGATCCGCCCCAGCATCCACGCTTGGAGATACAAGGTCAATGGTAAGGTCTGGATCGCCATTGCAACCATACGGTGCAACGCCTACACCTCCGCCTTCGGCACCCATCAACTCCAACGAGTTGGGCATGCCATTGGTCACAAACGAAAAGGTGATGCAGTGCTGAGCGGGTGCTCCACATTCGAACTCAATGCAAGCCCAGGTATCCAACCAGTTGTAAACATCGTTGTCGTAAACCAATAATTCTGGCCCATACAAATTGTTGTAGCCGGTAAACACCGAGCCCGTGGCTGGGCTGGCCAGTGTGGCAGGAAAACTGGAGAACGTGGCGCCATTATCAGCACGAACGGCCCATGTGCCAGTGTAACCCACAGCTCCGTAATCTGACCCTAAGCGGCCACCTCCAACACAGAATTCAACAGTGAACTCATATTGGTTTCCGCCCAGATCTGTCATTGAAATAAGGCTGAAATGAGAAAAATGACAGGCCTTCGCATCTGTCCATCCAAATGCCAGTAGTGACATTAGCAGCATCGTGTAAATCTTCTTCATGATCGTTGTTTTTAATGGGTTTCTCCTTCAAATCTACCCTAAAGCCACTTCAGGAATGGGACAGATCGCACCCGATGAGACCTTCATGAAATAAGTGTTGACAATGGAGGCATAAGTGTCATTTCAGGGTTTTGCACGCGAAACTCAACGACCGCTCGATTACTTACCTTAGCACCCTCATTTAGTAGAATGACAAACGATCAACTGAAAGCCTTGAAACGACCCATCGACCAAGTCGGTGTAGAAGAGCGAGTTGCACGATTTCAAACCCGTAGCATCAAGAACGAAGCAAAAAACCACGGTCTTAAGATGGTCTTGAATATGATCGACCTCACGACCCTGGAAGGAAAGGACACACCCGGAAAGGTGCGGCAGATGTGCTACAAAGCGGCCCACCTGCATGATGCATTACCAGGCCTTCCTACGGTAGCAGCCGTTTGCGTCTATCCAAACCATGTGGCAACTGCTGTTGATGCGTTGAAAGGAACGGGCATCAAAGTAGCTTCGGTGGCAACGGCTTTTCCTTCGGGAAATTCATCAAGAGAAATCAAATTGGCCGACACAAAAATTGCGGTCGATGCTGGTGCGGATGAGGTGGATATGGTCATCTCACGTGGAGAATTCCTTTGCGGCAACTACAGCTTTGTGTTTGATGAGATCGCTGCCATTAAAGAAGCATGCGGCAAAGCACGCCTGAAAGTGATCTTGGAAACAGGCGAACTTTCCACCTTGGATAACGTGCGCCACGCCAGCGACATAGCCATTCTGGCAGGAGCCGATTTCATCAAAACCTCCACAGGAAAGATCAGTCCAGCGGCTACGATGCCTGTAACGTTGGTGATGCTGGAAGCCATCCGCGACCACTACTATGCCACTGGAAAAATGGTGGGCATGAAACCCGCAGGCGGCATCAGCAAAAGCAAGTTGGCCTTGCACAATCTGGTCATGGTGAAAGAGACCTTGGGCGATGCGTGGCTGAGCAACGAGTGGTTCCGTTTCGGGGCCAGCAGCTTGGCCAATGATGTGCTGATGCAACTGGCCCGACAGGCCGATGGACGATATCAAGGATTGGATTATTTCAGTAAAGACTGATGGCAAAAAAGACAGAAACTAAGCTCGATTTCGGTTCAAAATGGAACTATTCGGCTGCGCCCGAAAGCGCAGACCATGCTTCCATCAAGGATGAGTACGGGTTATACATCAACGGCAAATTCGTGAAGGCTGAGGGTGGAAAGAAGTTCGCTTCTATCAGCCCGAGCACCGACCAACACATTGCCTATTTCGCGGAGGCAAGCAATAAGGATGTGGACAAGGCAGTGAAAGCCGCGCGTAAGGCCTACAACGAAGTTTGGGGGCCGATGGCTCCAAAAGAAAGGGCAAAATACATTTATCGTATTGCCCGATTGATACAGGAACGAGCGCGTGAATTTGCGGTGTTGGAGAGCATTGATGGCGGAAAGCCGATCCGCGAAAGCCGTGATGTGGACGTGCCAATAGCTGCCAATCACTTCTTCTATTATGCAGGCTGGGCCGATAAATTGGAATACGCATTCCCTGGAAAAATGGCCAAGCCGGTTGGAGTGGCCGGACAGATCATTCCGTGGAATTTCCCGTTGCTGATGGCTGCTTGGAAAATCGCACCTGCCTTGGCATGCGGAAACACAGTTGTCTTGAAACCAGCCGAAACAACACCACTCACTGCCATGAAATTGGCGGAACTCATTCACGATAGCGGACTGCCGGCTGGCGTGGTGAATATTGTAACAGGAGCAGGCACCACAGGTGCAGCCATTGTCAATCATCCGGATGTGAACAAGATCGCATTCACAGGTTCCACAGGTGTCGGAAAGATCATTCAGAAAGCCATTGCGGGAACGGAGAAGACCGCCACCTTGGAGTTGGGCGGTAAGGCAGCCAATATCATTTTTGACGATGCGCCCATCGACCAGGCTGTAGAAGGCATCATCAACGGCATTTTCTTCAACCAAGGACACGTATGCTGTGCGGGCTCACGCCTTTTCGTTCAAGAAAACGTGAAAGACATCGTCATCAAGAAATTGAAGGACCGATTGAACACATTGATCGTAGGCGACCCCATGGACAAAAACACCGATGTGGGTGCCATCAACTCGAAAGAGCAGCTGAACACCATCAATAAGTACCTGAAGATCGGGGTGGAAGAAGGTGCCGAGATCTACCAACCGAATTGCACGCTTCCAAAGAAAGGGAACTGGTGCAAGCCAACCTTATTCCTAGAGGCTTCGCAAAGCCACCGAATTGTGCAGGAAGAGATTTTCGGACCTGTGCTGACGGTTCAGACGTTCCGCACAATTGATGAAGTGATCGATAAAGCGAACAACACACCGTTCGGGCTTTCGGCAGGTGTGTGGACCGATAAAGGTTCCAAAATATTCAACCTGACCACCAAGCTACGTGCGGGTGTGGTTTGGGCCAATACGTACAATAAGTTCGACCCTACATCGCCTTTCGGTGGATATAAGGAAAGCGGATATGGCCGCGAAGGTGGATTGCATGGATTGATGCCTTATGTTAACCTCAGTTAGGGTTACGAATTACGAATGAGTACGAATATGCTAACGCAATGAAAGCTCCCGTCAATAAAGTCGACCTACTCTATCCAGAACTGAGTTATCAGATCTTGGGTTGCGCTTTTGATGTCCATAACGAACTCGGTGGTGGACTTTTGGAAAAAGTGTATCAGAAAGCGCTCGCTGTTTCATTCAAAAACCGAAATGTCAGCTTTCAGGAACAGGTGCATTTTCCAATTGTATTTGAAGGAGAAAAAGTAGGGGCGGGATATTTTGACTTTCTGGTTGACGAAAAAATTGTGGTTGAACTGAAGCGAACTCAGCATTTCTCAAGAAAACAGATAGAACAGGTCGTTTCGTATTTGAAACAATCAAACTTGAAGCTTGGAATTCTGATACATTTTGGCCAAGAACAGGTTCGATATAAACGAATTGTGAACGAATGACCCACTTTCGAATATTCGTACTCATTCGTAATTCGTAACCGCAACACAAACGAAACAATGACAAGATTGACAGTTTTAAAAACATACAAGATCTACATCGGAGGAGCATTTCCTCGAACGGAAAGCGGTCGGTTTTATCCCGTTTCGTTGAAAGACGGAACAATTACAAACATCTGTTTGAGCAGCAGAAAAGACCTACGGAATGCAGTGGTCGCTGCGCGCAATGCTTTTGAGGGTTGGAGTTCCCGAGCGGCTTTTAACCGAAGCCAGATCCTGTATCGAATTGCCGAAATGTTGGAAGGTAGAAAGGCCCAATTCGTTGAAGAGTTGGTGGCCATTGGGGTCTCGAAAGCTGACGCACAGAAAGAAGTAGAAGCATCGATAGACCGTTGCGTCTATTTTGCAGGATGGTGCGATAAATACACGCAAGTATTCGGAAGCATCAACCCTGTGGCTTCTTCCCATTTCAATTTCAGCACGCAGGAACCCACGGGGGTGGTCACCATCATTGCACCGGAAGCACCGTCACTACTTGGCCTGGTGAGTTGCGTGATGCCCGTGATAGCGGGTGGAAACACGTGTGTGGTGTTGGCTTCAGAAAACTCACCCCATGTGGCCGTGACCTTTGCCGAAGTGCTTAATTCATCAGACGTTCCTGGAGGAGTGGTCAATATTCTCACAGGAAAAGAAGACGAATTGGCGGATCAATTCAGCTCTCACATGGATGTGAACGCCACCATCTACTGCCGCCAGAAACACCTCAAAAAAACCAAAGAGAATGGTGCATTGAACGTGAAACGCATCATAGATTGGAGTGGAAAGGACTGGTACAAAGAAGGCGATGACCCGTATCTGCTTCTCGCCACCCAAGAGGTGAAAACCACGTGGCACCCTATTGAGAACATTGCTGGGGCCAAATCAGGTTATTGATCGAAATGATGGAGTTCG
>JBFHEW010000247.1:0-4964 GCA_041583955.1 Bacteroidia bacterium
CAATGAGCAACTTAACCTATGGCACTCGATTTTAAGACCGCAGATTCTGAGGGTATACCGGAGAAACTTCCGGGTCCGAAAAGACGCGACCCCGGTACGAGTCATGCTCCGAAACGGAAAGACATCCTAACCGCAGAGGAAAAGAAACTGGCCGTAGCCAACGCGCTACGCTATTTTCCTGCCGAGTGGCACAGCGAATTGGCATCCGAATTCCTTTCGGAACTGAAAGAATATGGCCGCATCTACATGTATCGGTTCATGCCGGAGTATGAAATGTATGCACGACCCATTTCAGATTATCCCGCCAGGTGCCAGCAAGCGGCCGCCATCATGCTGATGGTGCAGAATAATCTCGATCCTGCAGTGGCGCAGCATCCTCAAGAATTAATCACGTACGGTGGAAATGGTGCCGTATTTCAGAACTGGGCGCAGTACCGCCTTACCATGAAATACCTCTCCGAAATGACCGAGGAACAAACGCTTGTCATGTACAGCGGCCACCCGATGGGATTGTATCCGAGCCACAAGGATGCACCGCGTGTGGTGGTGACCAACGGCATGATGATACCCAACTACAGCAAGCCTGATGACTGGGAAAAGTTCAACGCCCTTGGTGTTACCCAATATGGCCAGATGACCGCTGGCTCATACATGTACATCGGTCCGCAGGGAATCGTGCATGGAACCACCATCACCGTTCTGAACGCAAAGAGAAAAATTGGCGCAGAACATCGCATCCCACTGTTCGTCACAAGCGGCTTGGGTGGCATGAGCGGAGCACAACCAAAGGCCGGCAACATAGCCGGGGTGGTTACAATATGTGCCGAAATAAATGCCGTTGCCGCAGAAAAACGTTACTCACAGGGTTGGGTGGATGAACTGATTCATGATGTGGATCTGTGCATAGAAACCGCCCTTGCATTCCAAGCAGATAAAAAAGCCCGCAGCATCGCTTTTGTGGGTAATGTGGTAGATCTATGGGAACGCTTGGCCGAACGGAACATCAAGGTGGATCTGGGCTCTGATCAGACCTCACTGCATAATCCGTGGGCGGGTGGCTACTACCCGGTCGGATTGAGCTACGAAGAAAGCAATGCGTTGATGGCGTCTGATCCAGAAGCCTTCAAAAAACTCGTTCAGGAGACCTTGCGCAGGCATGTTTCTGCCATCAACAAGTTGGCAGATTCGGGAATGTACTTCTTCGATTACGGCAATGCATTCCTGCTGGAGGCAAGCCGTGCCGATGCTGCCATTACCGATAGCCATGGCTCTTTCGTTTATCCTAGCTACGTGCAAGACATCATGGGGCCGATGTGTTTCGATCATGGTTTTGGACCGTTCCGTTGGGTTTGCGCCTCAGGTAATGAAGAAGACCTGAAATTGACCGATACCATTGCCGCACAGGTCATTGAAGAAATGCTCTTGACTGCTCCGTCCGAAATAAGAGGACAACTTCAGGATAATCTTCTTTGGGTGCGAGAGGCACAACAGAACCGATTGGTGGTTGGGTCACAAGCACGGATACTCTATGCAGACGCAGAAGGAAGAATCAAGATAGCGGCAGCGTTCAACAAGGCCATTGGCGAAGGAAAGATCGGCCCGGTGGTTCTTGGAAGAGACCACCACGATGTTTCTGGAACGGACTCTCCGTATCGTGAAACGTCCAATATCTACGATGGCTCACAGTTCACCGCAGACATGGCCGTACAGAATTTCGTGGGCGATGGATTCCGTGGAGCAACATGGATCAGCCTACATAATGGTGGTGGAGTCGGCTGGGGCGAAGTGATCAACGGTGGATTCGGGATGCTGCTTGACGGTTCAGATGATGCGGATAGGAGACTTAAGATGATGCTCCATTGGGACGTGAACAACGGAATATCACGAAGAAGCTGGGCCCGTAACGAACCTGCCATCTTTGCCATAAAAAGAGCGATGGAAACGGAACCACGGCTACGGGTTACGCTACCTGCTTTGGTCGATGACTCGGTTTTGGACAACCTTGACGTGTAGGACAGCGGAAGGACGAATCCTCCCGCTGTCGCATCCACCCATCATCAACTGTCTTCTCCTTCTTTTGCTCTATATGAGCCATAAACGGCACCCGTCAACAGAAGTACAATGCTCAACCCTTCCAACGGAGCTCCTTGTAGCGGTGGTGTCGGTGGTGGAACCTGAGCAAATGCCACTGCCGTTGTGCAAAGCAGCATCAATACGCTTAAAATTGTTCTGAATACCATGCTCTTTACTACTTAATGGATCACTTTCTGAGAGAAACTCTCTCCATTGCTGTTCAATCTTACCACATACACCCCTCTCGAAAGTGCCGACACATCCATCTTCACGAATCCGTTTCCGAAACTGACCATGTTAGAGGCCCAAACAATCCTACCGCTCATATCAAGTATCTCCACTGATGCCATGTCCGCATCTGCTTTTGAAACCGTAAGTATTCCATTGTAGATGTACGCGTGCATCGGATCACTTGCTGTCAGATCATGTACAGACGTGACGTATGGTGTAGCGAAATGCAGGAAGAATCTGTCGTCATAGGTGGTAGCCTCGGTCAGGAACTGATAGTTCCCTTCGTGCATATCCTGGTACACGCCCAGGTATCTATCCTCAAGATAGATCACATCGTTCATCATGTTCTCATAGGCATCAAGTTCGATGGATACCAGCGTCTGTTGGCCAGAACGGAATCCCAATGGAACGATGCGCTCGGGTTGCAACGGACCGTACGCTTGGATCGCATAGGGAGCACCATCCATCAAGCTGTAAAGGCTCAATCCTGAAAGAAGATTGATCTTCGGTGCATCGTACGCCCAATCAGGTCCATCGGTACCGTCTTCCGTAAATCCGATGAGGGTTTGATTGATTCGGTTGTTCGCACCATTTGCAGATAGCCATAGTTTCTTCACTTCGCTCGAACGGAAAAGCATGCTGGTATTGCCTGCAACGCGCATGGCGTTTGTAAACTGTACAGAGCCGGTAGCATTCACCATGACCTCAAAACCTTGTGCAGAACCAATGGTCGGGCCAGGTGTGTTGTTCCCTCCACCTGCTGTCGCGCCAAGTGCATTCCACACCGCGAAATCTGACGATGTATATGGTGTAACTCCCGGGTCGTCCCATAGATAGATGGACCCGACAGCCAGAATGGCACTGTTCGTTGACAGGAACTGAGCAGCATCAATGCCACTTGGATACGGGTTTCCGATCAGGTTGAAAGGAACTCCGCCCTGTGTTGGATCCGGGTTATTGAAGTACTGAACAGCTGCCGATACGTTTCCATTGTTCACGGTTCCGGTGAATGTTTCAGTTGTGTTGCCGTAGGCCGCATATCCCTTTCCTGGAATCATGGTAGGTCCGGGAACCACCCAGCCTGGGTCGAAGGCATCATCCAGCGGAGAAGCCGTACTTGTTTGAGGGTTATACGCATAGACCGTACTTCCCAATACTGAGGTGGCCGCGTTGGTGATAGGCGAACTCCAGAAATCGTAGACACTGCTTCCTACCCTCGACACATTGTAGCTGCCTGTACCGGCAAGTGTACTAGGAGTGGTCTGTACCAGACTTCCGCCTGATGCCACATTCACCGCGCCATTGTTGGTAAGCACTCCACTGACCGTCAACGAATGACCTGCCTGGATGCTCACGTTCGCTCCTGGCTCGATGGTAATGGACGCGATTTGTGCAGCTACGTTGATGCTAGGGAAGTTTCCACCGATCGGTGCTGTCGGAATGAGTGCATCGTGTGCTGGCAACGGTACACTACCTGAGTTCCAGTTACCGCCAACCTGCCATGCTGTGGAAACAGAACCCGTCCAATACGGAGGGCTTACCATTCTCCATCTCAGGTGCGTATTGTCTGACCAATAACTGTCGCAACCTCCGTACCAGAGATCATATTCTGTTACTAGCACACGCACTGTTCCTGTGAAAGTTGCGGTCCACGATATTTTGGCATCGTCCCCACAGAAGTCATCACTGAAGCATATTACCGAGCTACCATTCGAAGTAAGAAGGGTTAGCTCGCTATCGTATGGCGCACTTGCACCATCAGCAGCACATAACGACCACTCGTATGTCGCCCCAGCAACAACACTATATATCGCATATTCTCCTTGCACAATATCGGTAGCAACAGTAACGAACGAACTAGAGTTCGTGGTGAGCGTGCCTGTTGGATAGTTGTATCCGCCTGAGCAACCACCCGTTTGGCATTCGCCAGTCTGATTGGTGAATGTTCCGTTGGCCCAAGCGCTGAAGTCTCCACCGCCACAATTAGATCGCACATACACCATGTATGATGTATTAGGAGATAATCCGCTTACCGCTGCTGTGACCACGCCCGCACCCACAGTCCCACTGGCAACCAGCCCTGAAGCTCCACTACCGCCCGCACCGCTTGTACGAACCTCCCACTGATATCCTCCTGATGGGGCGGAAAGAGATGCTGTCCAGTTTATCGTGGCTGAACTAGGCGTAACGGAAGTGGCGGCAGTGACCGCTGGAGCCACGCACGGAGCTGTTGTGCTGATACCGAAATCATCAAACCCTATGTAAAATGGGGCGCTGGTTGCATTGATACGGATGGCGAAGTAGTAGACACCACTGCTCGATGGCGTGAATGGCCGAACTACCTGCTGATACGTGGCTACCGAAGTGGTGGCCGATGTGATGAACGAAGAACCCAATTGAGTAGCGCCTGCTGCTGTCTGATCCGTATCGTAGAACACGTCTCCGGTCCAGCCGGCAACTCCATCGCCTACAAACCAGAAATCGAAATAATAGGTGGTACCTGCCGTAAGGCTGAAGCCTGGGGTCCAGATGAACTCATTGGTGGCTGTCCAAGCGTTGGTGATGTAGTTGTTGCCTGTACGCGCATTATGCTGAGTGTGTGTACCCGCATTCGCTGACCGCCAATCACCGTTCTCCTCGAACCAACATGGCGGATAGGC
>JBFHEW010000248.1:0-4950 GCA_041583955.1 Bacteroidia bacterium
AGCTTGAAATGCCCGGTCATCCGCGTTTCATGTATGGTCTCCTGAATAGGTTTCCTATCGTTGGGTTGTGAAACGGGGGAAATGGAATACCTACCTAGGCAGAACCCCGCCAGTCCGGCAACAGCTACGCCTGTCAGCACCTTCAACCACACAGTATTGTTTTTCATCCAATCAGATTTCGGAGCGCGAAATTAGAAACAGCGTCAGCGTGTTACTTGATGACAGAAGAAAACATTTGTTGCAATAACATACGTTTCAGTATTAACAGAAAGCCCCTCTCCCAGCGAGCTGAGAAAGGGGCCTTTCTATTTCTATTTAGGCTGGAATTACATCATTCCACCCATTCCTCCCATTCCTCCAGGAGGCATACCTGGCATACCGCCACCTTCTTCAGGCTCATCGGCCAACACACATTCGGTTGTCAGCAACATTCCTGCAATAGAGGCTGCATTCTCCAATGCCACGCGGCTCACTTTGGTAGGGTCGATGATTCCGAATTTGTACATGCTTCCGTACTCATCTGTGCGGGCATTGTAACCGAAGTCATCCTTTCCTTCCTTCACTTTCTGAACCACGATGCTTCCTTCCAAACCTGCGTTTGCAACGATCTGACGCAATGGCTCTTCAATTGAACGAAGAACGATGTCGATACCTGTCTTTTCATCTGCATTCGCTGGCTTGATCTTTCCAATGGCTGCAATGGTACGTAGGTAAGCAACGCCTCCACCAGGAACGATTCCTTCTTCAACCGCAGCACGTGTTGCATGCAATGCATCATCCACACGGTCTTTCTTCTCTTTCATTTCAACCTCAGTTGCAGCACCTACATAAAGCACGGCCACACCTCCGGCCAATTTGGCCAAACGCTCCTGAAGTTTCTCTCTATCGTAATCAGAGGTCGTTGACTCGATCTGAGCCTTGATCTGACCGACACGGGATTTGATAGCAGCAGCTTCGCCACCACCGTTCACAATCGTTGTGTTGTCCTTATCGATGGTGATCTTTTCTGCAGTTCCAAGGTCAGCAAGCGTTGCGTCTTCCAACTTAAGACCTTTCTCCTCGCTGATCACGGTTCCACCTGTAAGAATGGCAAGGTCTTCCAACATTGCTTTTCTTCTGTCACCGAAACCTGGAGCCTTAACAGCAGCGATTTTCAGTGATCCTCTGATCTTGTTAACCACCAATGTAGCCAACGCTTCGCCTTCCACTTCTTCGCTGATGATCAATAACGGACGTCCGCTCTGTGCTGCTTTTTCCAACACAGGAAGCATATCCTTCATACTGCTGATCTTCTTATCATGGATAAGGATGAACGGGTTCTCAAGAACCGCTTCCATCTTCTCGGCATCCGTTACGAAGTATGGAGACTGGTATCCGCGGTCGAACTGCATACCTTCCACCACTTCAACCGTGGTTTCGGTTCCTTTGGCTTCCTCAACAGTGATAACACCTTCTTTACCAACCTTGGTCATTGCTTCAGCAATGAGTTTACCGATCGTTGCATCGCTGTTGGCAGAAATAGACGCCACCTGCTCGATCTTGGCTGAGTCGTCTCCAACCGATCTGGAGATCTTGTGAAGCTCGGCAACAACGGCCTCTACCGCTTTGTCGATACCTCTTTTCAGATCCATTGGGTTTGCACCCGCTGCAACGTTCTTCAAGCCCGTGGTTACGATTGCCTGCGCCAGAACCGTAGCTGTTGTGGTTCCGTCACCGGCCACATCGTTGGTTTTGGAAGCAACTTCCTTCACCATCTGTGCGCCCATGTTCTCGATCGCGTCCTTCAACTCGATCTCCTTTGCCACGGTAACACCATCTTTCGTTACCTGTGGGGCACCGAATTTCTTATCAATGATAACGTTACGACCTTTTGGTCCCAACGTCACCTTTACTGCATTTGCAAGGGCATCAACCCCTTTTTTCAATCTGTCTCTTGCGTCCAGATCGAACTCTATTTGCTTTGCCATTTTGTTTTAGATTTTAAGGTTTGATGGATTAAACAATTGCGAAAATGTCAGACTCACGCATGATGAGCACATCGGTTCCGTCAACAGTGATCTCCGTTCCCGAGTACTTTCCGTAGAGGACGGTATCGCCCACTTTCACGGTCATCGGTTCATCTTTTTTACCAGCTCCTACAGCAACCACTTTCCCTTTCTGTGGCTTTTCCTTTGCCGTGTCTGGAATGTAAATTCCTGAAGCTGTTTTCTCTTCGGCCTTAGCAGCTTCTACTACTACTCTGTCGGCCAATGGTTTTATTTTAATAGCTCCCATTTTGAATTATGATTATTGATTAAAATTTATGTTTGATGTTGGCGCTCTTTCATATTCTGTGCCATTGCCCAAAGTCAGACAATAGGGCTGAAATGATGGCATAAGAGCAAAAAAAAATGTCAGGATGAATGACATCCTGACATTTAAAAGTCGTTGGGCTGAGGATTACTCTCCGATAGGTGCCTCGTCCAAGCCCTGTGCTGGCAACGCTGCATTATCGATCTGCTCCTGAATGGCAGACTCCTCCTGTGTCACCTCTCCTCTATCAATGAAGAAGTTTGAACCGAGCGTTAGTACGATCAACGAAATGGTAAGATACCATGTTGCCTTTTCGAGGAAATCGCCTGTTCTCTGAACACCGATGATCTGGTTCGATGATGAGAAATCGGAGGCCAAACCTCCACCTTTGCTGTTCTGAACCATCACAACGCCAACAAGAAGAAGGCAAACAACGATGATCAATATGATAATGAGTGTGTACATTTTATTCTGAATTCAGTTTTTCGTCAATTTCTTTCAAACGGGCGGCAAAGTAAACGCTTTTCTCCGGATATTTCAAGCTTAGCGACTCATATGCCTGGCGGGCAAGATCATACTTCTCCTGTTTGAAATAGATGTTTGCCAACGTTTCGGAGATAACGGTGAAATCCGCCTCCAGACTTTTTGCTCCTGCCTTCTGCGGATTGAAGAACTCAGCGCGCTTCTTAGGCCTGTCTGATTGCTGCGACAGAAAGTGATCTATGAGTTCAAAATCGCTACGGGCGGGCTTGGGTGCTTCCTTCTTCTGCGGTTCGCTCTCCGAAGCTTCGTTGCCGAGTGTTCCTTTTTCCGTGTATTCCAACCACTCGCTGAAACTAAGCGCATCGGGTTCGCTTTCCGGCTCCTCCTTTTTGGTCTTTGTGGGTGGAAGTTCGGGAAGGTCGGCTGTTTCCAGCTGGTAAACGATGGGCTCTGGAATGAGGTCGTAAAGCGAATCGCGCTCTACCTCGAGCTTCTCCTCATGATCGGCCAGCACCGTTTCTTCCGGTACAGGCACCTCTTCTTCTACAACCGGGGATGCTACTACTTCTTCTTTCGCTTCTTCCGATGGCGTTTGAACCACCGGCTGCGCCACGGGCCTCCTATCATGCAGGTAATCGTAGAGGCGTTTTCTGTCAGGCACCATCACAGCGGCCAACTGCAACTGGATGAGCTGGTCGATATGATTCTCCGACCGTAGGTTCTTCGCCAACATCATCTGTGCTGTCTGAAAATACGGGTACCGTTTCACCACCTCCCGAAGCTGACCAACGCTGGCCGCATCCATTGACGAAGGATCGTCCATCCATCTATAGAACTGATCCTGCGTCATTACCAGTTCACCACTGCCTCGTTGAATATATCCAGGATCAACTGCTCATTGATCTCGTCAATGAGCGTTTGCTCAACATCCGAAAGGTTCTGAGCCGCATCGAAATCGGCAAATCGGGAAAAGGTCTTCTCAAAACTTTTGGCCTCTTCCTTTGTATTGGTGTACGTGACGCTCACGTTGATGGTGAGTCGGTTCTTGGCCGCGGTTTCGTTTCCTTGAATTGCCACAGGTCGGGTCTGATACCCGGAAATGTATCCCTCAAAACGTATGTCCCCATTCTTATTGAGAAGATCGAGATTGGTTCTGCTTATGAACAGTTCGCGCAGCGCCTCTGTGAAGGTTTGCGGCAAGTTGGCAGGCGCCAACGGTGCGTAAGAAGGAAAATAATCGATGCTAACGGATTTCACTTCTGGCGAAATACTGGCACCGGTGAACGAGTAGACCCCGCAACTGTTAAGAGACGTCAGATAAAAGAAAACAGAGGACAGAAAAACGAACCTCCTGAGCCCCTTTGGGACTACAAAATCCAATACCCGAGTTCTCAAATCTGACATCTATCCTAAGTTGTACTCTTTGATCTTCCTGTAGAGCGTTCGCTCTGAGATTCCGAGTTCTTCGGAAGCGGCCCTGCGTTTTCCGCGGTTCTTCTCCAACGCCTTTTTGATCAATTCTATTTCACGGTCGGCCAAGGAAAGTGACTCTTCCACTTCTTCGTGCTCTTCGTAGGCCTGTTGGCCCGGACGGTGCACTTGCACTTCGTGTATGCTCGAGTTGAAATCGGATGAAGCTAGTGGGTCCACTTCCTGATGCAGCCTTCTGATGGTGCTCGCGTGGTGTTCTGTCAGGTCGTCATCGTTATGACCGGAGACCACATCAAGCACCAATTTCTTCAGGTCGTTGATGTCGCGCTTCATATCGAACAGCACCTTGTACATCAGTTCGCGCTCAGAGAAATCGGTCTGGCCATCGGCACCTCCGGAACCGGACGAGGCGGTCCTCACGGCAGGTAGATTCGTTTTTCCGTGATCGGGCAGGTAATTCTTCAGCACTTCAGGACCTATCTCGCGCTCCTTTTCAATAATGGAGATCTGTTCTGTGATATTCCTAAGCTGACGGATGTTACCTGGCCATCGGTAATTCATGAGCATGACGCGGGCCTCGTCTGTCAAGCGCACTCCGGGCATGCGATACTTCTCGGCAAAATCGCCAGCGAATTTGCGGAACAGCAGGGGAATATCGTCCTGCCTGTCGCGCAATGATGGTATGACGATAGGAACCGTGTTCAAACGGTAGTAAAGGTCTTCGCGGAATTTGCCCTTGTTGAT
>JBFHEW010000249.1:0-4932 GCA_041583955.1 Bacteroidia bacterium
ATACCACGATCTATCGAAATCAAAGAAGCTGAACTCCTGTCGGAATGCCTGCTGCTTGTAATCGAAAAAGGCATTCAACCGAGGGTAGTACTTCGATTCTTCGAGCTTTACGAGGTAGCCATGCATCACCACGTCCTGTTTGATCAGGTCGTATGCCAGATTGCTGTTCAGGTCCAGTTCCATGGCCATCAGCTCCTCGTTCGATTGCAATGTCCAGAGCGTTTCCAGATCATCAGATAGGTTGATCTTGGTTTCAATGGGCATTCCCATCTTGTATTTGAGAAGATTGAGTGTGGCCTCATGTTGCCGTTCTGCCTGTTTCAGACGGTTCTGCATTTGGTTCATGAGTAGATCCAACTGCTCCACGTCCATCTCTTCTGCAAAACCTTCTTTATAGAGTGCACCGGTCTCTGCCACCGTTTTTTCCATATTGGTAATGTTCTCTTTCAATAACCGCACGTTTTCTTTGGCTATCTGCGATGTATAATAAGCCTCTCCAATGATGGTTTTGACCTCGTTTTTGGTCATTTTCTCCATATCAAGGCTCATTTTTTGAAAACCCTTGGCTCCTTTGAGACCGATAATGTACGATCCGTCAAAAAGCTGCAGGCTGGCCGTGATGCCTGCATCCATGGTGTAAGGCTGACCGAATTGCAGTTCGGCCAATTCTCCCGGAGGCGCCAATGGATTGAAGGAGGAAGCATCGAACACCGATGTGGGTAGGTCGATGAAATTGTTGAAACTCACATTTCCATTAACGATAGGAAGACCTCGTGCGGCCTGGATCCAGACGTCTTTATCGGCCTGTTTCACGTCAATGGCTGCGGTTTTCGATTTCTGGCTGTTTTCCCAGGCATAGAACACAGCGTCTTTCACGCTCAATTCCATCACATCTCCTTGCTGAGCAAACGACAATGCCGAGAGGAAAAGGCTAAGTATTAGTATGAGTAGGTTTCTCATCTGCTTTAGAAAATAGGGTTCTGTGTATCTAGCGTTTTGAACTTGTCTTTCAGGTATTCCATGCCTTTTTCGCTGGCAATTCCTCTGATGTGGTAGCGGATGGCCTCGAAATACACATCCTTCGGACTGTACTTGCTGGCTGGAAAAAGTTTCTGATCGAAAAGAAGATCCATCCGACCGACATAAAGCCCTGCCACGATAGGAATGTTCAGGTTATCGCGATAGAGCCCTTGGGCAATTCCGTCTTCCATGTTACGGGCAAGCGAAGACATCACGGTCTTCAATTTGTATTCCTCGAACTTGGCGAATGCGGCCGGGTAATATTTCTGGAGGTCGAATAGGATGGAGGGATGCATCTGCTGAACCTGTCCGCTCACATGTTGCGAAATGCGGAACATCTCATCAATGGCGTTCAGGCTTTGGTCATGTATCTGATCTAAGGCATCCATTTCACGGTCCATGTGGGCCTGTATGCCTTGCAATACCAGGTCCGACTTATCGTTGAATGATTGGTAAAGCGTTTTCTTCGACATACCGAGATGCCGGGCCAGATCGTCCATGGTCAGGCTCTTGATGCCATATTGCATGAACAACACCGTAGCTTGTTCAAGGATCTTTTGTGCCTTTTCTTCCATTTCGGGCCGCAAATGTAATGGATTAAAAACCATGGAAACGAAATTAATGTTAAAAGTTTCCTAAGTTTTTATGGTGCAGATCAGTTGAGGCGATCGGACAGTTTCTATATCACGACCAAAGGTGAGCGGTGTTTGTTCCGTTTACATGTCTGCAAAAGCAATGCGCTTACATATCTTTGCGCCCTTCAAATTGAAATGCATGGAAAGTATCAAGGAATTATTGACGGCAGACAGACTGGACCGAGAGGTAACAGTGAGAGGATGGGTAAGAACAAAGCGAGGCAACGCCTACGTCAATTTCGTGGCCATGAACGATGGTTCTACGGTGAACAACATCCAATGCGTGTTCGATCTTGAAGGTTCTTTCAGCGAGGCTGACCTTGTGAAAGTGACCACAGGTGCCTGCGTTTCCATTACCGGCCAACTTGTGGCAAGTGAGGGCAAAGGTCAGTCGGTAGAGGTGAAGGCCACTTCATTCATCGTGCATGGTGAAGCGGACCCTGAAAAATTCCCGATTCAACCCAAGAAGCATAGCCTGGAATTCCTTCGCGAAAATGCACATCTGCGTATGCGAACCAGTACGTTCAGTTCGATTTTCCGTGTGCGTCATGCGCTCACGTTCGCCATTCACAGGTATTTCAACGATAGAGGTTTTTTCAATATCCATTCGCCAATTCTCACCGCAACCGATGGCGAAGGAGCAGGAGAGATGTTCCGTGTGTCCACCTTGGATGCCAAGAACCCTCCATTGACCGAAGATGGAAACGTGGATTGGAAACAGGATTTCTTCGGAAAGCAGACAAACCTGTGCGTAACAGGTCAGTTGGAAGCCGAATTGGCCGCGTTGGCATTGTCGAAGGTCTACACCTTCGGACCAACCTTCCGGGCAGAGAACTCCAACACTTCGCGCCACTTGGCCGAATTCTGGATGATCGAACCCGAAGTTGCCTTCTGCGACATTCACGGGAACATGGATCTGGCGGAGGATTTTCTGAAGGAAGTGATCAAGTATGTGATGGAAACATGTCCGGATGATCTGCAATTCCTGAGCGATCGCATTGCGCAGGAAGAGAAGAACCTTCCACAGGACAAGCGTCAACCCATGGAGTTGTTGGAGAAGCTCCGGTTCGTGGTGCAGAACGATTTTGAGCGCATCACCTACACCGATGCGTATGAAATCCTTCGCAACTCACAGCCTAACAAGAAGAAGAAATTCCAGTTTCCGGTAGAGGAGTGGGGTTTTGACCTTCAGAGTGAGCACGAACGGTTCCTGGTTGAAAAGCACTTCAAGAAACCGGTGATCATTACGGGTTATCCGGCCAAGATCAAGGCGTTCTACATGAAGCTGAATGAAGATGGCAAGACCGTGGCTGCCATGGATATCCTGTTTCCCGGTATCGGAGAGATAGTGGGAGGGTCGCAGCGTGAAGAACGCTACGATGTACTGCTACAGAAAGTGAAGGATTTCCATATTCCTGAAGAAAGTGTGTGGTGGTACCTGGATACACGCAAGTTCGGCACGGTGACACACAGCGGTTTCGGGCTCGGATTTGAGCGGTTGATGATGTTCATTACCGGTATGACCAACGTTCGGGATGTGATTCCTTTTCCACGGACTCCGAACAACTGCGAGTTCTAAGCCGATTCCTTCGCCTTACGGGGATGGACTTTTCCGTTCTCCATGTAAAATTTGAATTCCTGATGGAGTTTGGTCATTTCCTTGGTCAGGTTCTTTCTAAGCAGCCCGTTCAACAACCACCCGAATCCGGTGGCTGTCTGTAGGCGTAAATGCATGTGCAAGGTGGCCTGACCATCCGCTTCGGTGAATTTCCATTCGTTCGTAGCGCTGCTTATCACAAACGGTAATCCAACAATGGTATATGTGAAGGCGCGCTCAGCATTGCTGAAGTAGATGAGTTTTTCGGAGAACGAGATGGTTGGGGTTTTGATTCTCCGCGAACCAACAGGTGATTCTCCGAAAGCTTCGCCCTCGGCATCGGAGCCGGTAACCCCTGATTTCCATTTATGAATGTCTGTATATCGGTTGCCGAACACCTGCCAGCAATCGGCTGCAGTACGTGCTATCTCCGTGTTCAGTTCTATCTCGATCATTGCGCTCTGTCGGCTCCGGGATGATAGACCTCTGCAGCATTCTTATACACCTCTGCCTTATCCAAACTCATTTTCTTCATTTCGTGTGCCACGAACTTCTTCATTTGCGTGGTGTAGTGCTTCCCTGTCGGTTTATTGCTTGCTCCGTAAGGACTGATGCTTTCTATTTCCGGCCCGTCTTTGGTGAATTTCACCAATTGCACCAGTCCATCACCAACGAACATGTTCAGTTTGCCATCATCGCGTTTCTTGCAGTAAACCGCTCGGATAGCGTCCGGTCCACCATTGATGGCCAGATCGATTCCGCCTCGCGATAGCACCTGTACATCGCCCAAAGGCACGTCAATGGTTCCGAAATGTTTTACCAATCGTTCTTTGGTGGCTTTCAGGTTCTTCAGGAAGAATTCTGTTCGGATGCTGTCATTGTCCCTTACTTGCTCCACACTGAACGAGTTGTCGTCATACATCATATACATCATGGTGAATATCGTGGCGGCCTCCATGTTGGTGCTATCCGAACGGAAATCCCACTTCTGGAATTTCTCAAGCACGTCTGCCACTTCGGGATGATCTTCGGGTTTCATTCGGAAGAGTCCCATGATGGGGTAATTCTTCAGAAACACCATGCTGTCTGGGAACTGCACATCGAATTTCAATTTCTTGACCCCTTCATAATCTATGTGCGAGAGGCCCTCCAGGATCTCGGCACTGCGGTTTCCGCGGTTGGTCTGCTTCTGCGCATCGTAGCCAATGGAAACAGGGAAAAGGTCGGGGTCGTTGGCGTAGTCTTGGCAGGTATTGTTGTAAATGCAGTTGTTGGTATTGAAAACGTAGCCGCAGGCAGGATTGAGGTTCTGAGCCAGGTCCTCCGCTTTCAAGTATTCCGTCCAAAGCGTGGCCGAAGTATCGCCCGGAAGCACCTTGCTCCAATCGTAGTTCGGGTCTCTCAGCGGAACTTTGCCGTTCGCGATGAAAAAGATGGTATCGTACTTGTCGGCATAAGTGATGTTCTGCATGATGATTCCTTGAATCTCCAGCGCATTGTAGAATTCGGTGAAGTTCTCTGCCTTGTTCATTCGGTACCATTGCTCTCCTGCTTTCATTTCAAACAGAGAGGGCATTCTGAATGCAAACGTTCCGTGCTCGGTAACGAAAGTCGGTCCGTACTTGCTCCACCAGTACTTTTTCTTGATGGCTATTTTAAAGCCTTTCTTCTTGCCTAGGG
>JBFHEW010000250.1:0-4922 GCA_041583955.1 Bacteroidia bacterium
CCGTCACTGTATATGTCTAGAAAGATATCGGTATGGCCCATTTCCAACAGCCTCTTCATGAGTTTGAGAAGGAATTGATGGTTCTTGTTCTTGTGGAGGGAGCCGATATTGATAAGCCTGAATCCTTCCTTCTTGGGAAGTCCCATTGGCTTGAAAAGTGTCAGGTCAATCGCGTTGTGTATCACGGTCAGGTCGGATTCTTCCACGCCCAATCGTTCTTGAACGTACTTGCCGATGAAGTCCGAAATACATAGGAAATGATTGCTGCATTTTCGGTACTGAGACCGAAGGATCCGTTTGGTGTTCCATTTCCAGATGGTTTCCTTGGTGAACCAATCCGAAAACGGTATCGGTTCGGTTAAACTCGGACACCCATGCCAATGAGTGATATAAGTAATGTCAGGATAAGTATGAAAGCGACTGACGAATTCAGCATCGAGAAGATGGGAGTGTATCAGGTCGGGTTTGAATTCGGTGACAATTCGCTCGAATGCCTCTATTTCCACTGTGCTTTTACCGAAAACGGAGTGATACACCCTTGAAGGTGCAACTCTGATGTCTAGACCCTCTTGAAGTTCTGGGTAATCCACTTCCGGACGCAATTGAACAAGCAGAACTGTATGTCCAAGCTTGATCAACTCATGCGAGAGGTTAATGGCCAGCCGTTCGGCACCACCTCTTTGCAGACTGGAAATTACCTGAAGGATCTTCATTTCAGGGAAGTTTGAAGCGTTATGATCGGATTGATTGATTCTCTCATAGATTTTGGAATGCCTTCTGCACTGGTTAACTTCTGATGATGAATCTGGATCCAGGTAAAGTTGTGACAATGGTGCGAAGCTTGTCCTTCCAATAATGCTTGGGTGAAATCAATATTGAACGGATAATGTTCAGGTAGAATTTACCTGTTTCCTTCCTGTTCAGGTACACTTTTGCAAGTTTGAAGTAAGCTGCGCTCAGAACAAATCTCTTCCACTCAGGTCTGATCCTCTCATCTACGTCTGCCCTGAAAAGTCGCTTTTTCAGTTCAATATTCGATCTGAAGGACTGAACGTTGAACGAATCGACCGTCCTATCTCCGAAGTCACGCACCACCACCGTGAAATGATCGGACCAGATAACGGGATATTCTGAACAGATACGAGACCACAGTTCCTGATCTTCTCCTACCCTCAATCCTTCATCGAACTTATATTTTGCCAGGATGGAGCTATGGGCAGCAACAACACAAGGAGCAAAAGGTGCCTTGATGATCACCTCTAGTGGGTCTTCAGTCTCAGGAATGAAAGGTTCGTTTCTGGAGAGGGTTCCATTTCGGTCTGTGAGCGACTTGCCAACATAAAGGGCTTCAGAAAACCCGTGTTCACTGATAGTGTTGTGAAGTTCAGATAAATGATCGGACAGATAAATATCGTCACTGTCCAGAAAGCAGATGAATGTGCCTTTGGCCAACCGGATACCATGATTCCGGGCAGCCGAACGCTCGGCATTTGTCTGGTAAACGTACCTGAACCGCTTGTCTGAGTTTGCTATCGGCAACAGAATATCCCGAGTTCCATCGGTTGAGCCGTCATCAACCACGATCAACTCCAGATCATCGAATGTTTGTTGGAGAACACTTTCCACGGCTTCAACAATGGAGTGGGCACGGTTATATGTTGGGATGATGACTGTGAAAAAAGGTACAGTCCGGCCCGTTATTTCCTGATCCATGTTTTCAGTCTCAATTTGAAGAAATCCGACATCGGAACCCGTTTTCCTGAAATCTGATGTGCGTTATACGTTTCCCACGTGGAATTGCCGTGTCTACCGTGATTGGTACAGGTCTGGAACCACTTTTCACCGAGCATCGGTTTCAATTGTTCTTTGCTAAAGTAGTTACGCGAACTCTTTGCAGATGCTAATCTGGACAATAGCATACCGAGCAGCTCCAGTTCTTCAGGTGTAAACGAATTGTCCTGGTAGTTGAATCTTCTGAAAAGTTCAAGATCAGTATCAGAGGCCTCAACCCCTGCTTCTTCAAAGAATGCGCGTCTGATCTGTAAACTCATTCTGTCTTGCGTTGCGGACTCGAGTTTAGAAATATTCGAATCGTGTTTCCTATAACGGAGCAGGAATTCAGGAATATTCGCCAAACGGGTAACGCGCGAAAGCCGAAGCCAAAGTTCGTAGTCTTCTGCATGAGGATACCCGGCATCATACAAAAGGCCATTGTCTATCAGAACAGAAGTCCTAAGGATGACAGTCGGATGACAGAAAGGACATTGATACAGAGCAGTGTACCGGATATCGAAATCATCAACCGGGTATTTTGATTCTGAACTTGAGTTCAATCCAAACGATTCGAACCAGCTTCCGCAAACACCCACATCGGTGTTGGCCTCCATGAAGGAAACCTGTTTTTGCAAACGTTGCGGGTAACAGATGTCATCCGCGTCCATTCGTGCAATGTACTTTCCCTTTGCAAGACCTATTCCCTTGTTGAGCGTAGCAATCAGCTTCAGGTTAGTTGTGTTCTCAATGTATCGGATGCGGCTGTCGGTGTAGGTTTCAATGATTTTAGATGAATCATCCGTTGAGCCGTCATTGATGATGAGGAATTCGAAATCTGTGAACGTCTGACCAAGAATGCTTTCAATAGCCTCAGCAAGGTATTTTTCGGCATTATAAACGGGCATCAGCACCGTCACAAGAGGGGTTTTGTCTTCTTCGGCCATTTCAAGAAACGAAGCAGCAGTGGTTCATACATGTAAAGCGAGATGCCCCGTTCATCTTTACTTTTTTTGTCCGTTCTGAAGCCGTTGATTCAGAGAATACACTCCGTTGAAAAGCTCTTTATACTCTGATTTCAATTGAAACAAGGCTTTGAGATGTCCGAATCTACCAAATCGATAGAGAAGATCAATGTCTCCTTCAGAATTAACCAGATAGCTCTTAAGTATGTGTGGAATGTCCCACAGGAATTCCTTGGATAGGAAAAGCATGCGGTCCAACCAAAGTGGGAGTCGTCCTTGGTCAGGGATCGGACGATCTTCTAAGCAGGCAACATATATGTCAGCCCTTGGTTTACTCATACCGAAACCGATGAATAGTTTCTTGAGGTAATCCCAGTTTAACCTCGATTCAGGAAGGAAATGTTGAAATGATATCCGACTATCATATAGTAGGTCAAAACCGGCAAGTCTGAATGCCAGGCACATCTCCACATCACCCCCGGAAATCAGGCTTTTCCCTGTTCGGTCAGCTAGGAGACTCTGGAAGCCATTGGACTCCAAGTATTCCCAGCATGACATCCGGATTCCGCAGCCTGCACCGTAAAGTTCCGAAGCGGGGTGTAATGGACCTTGGCCGACCGCAGATTGTGGTCCGGTAGCGAAACATGATGCCACGTCTTTAAACCAGAACGGCTCTGCGCCTTCCGGTTCGGCAATTCCCAATCCGCCAACCATTGCGGCAGAAGGATTGGATTTCAGATCGTCATAAATACGCTGCACATAATCCTCACAAAGCCAATTGTCATCGTCAACCATCAACACGAATTCATGCATGGAACTATCGAATCCCCTCTTACGGGCATGAGAAAGGCCTGGCTGGTTTTCGTCCACAACTTTGAAAGGGACGTTGCAGTCTGATTCGTTGTAAAGACTGAGTGACGTTGAGCGCGTGTTATCCGTTGAGCAGTTGTCTACGATAATTATTTCCCACTGCAAGGAGTGCGTAAAACGCTGGTTGAAAAGATGAGACAGCGTTTTTACGATTCTTCTCTCACTGTTATAACAACAGATGATCACCGAAATCCCGTCAGTCCTTGTCATAGTCGGATAAGCTCTAGCCAAGTAGAAAAATATTTGATCACTGCTTTTTTGTTCCTGTAGTGATAAAGCATCTCGTCAAGCTGCTTTCTGATGGCTTCTTTGTTGGAATCCGAAAATTCCGGTCCCACTATTGAATTGACCACTTTCAGCGCGCGTAACTTATGTATCAGCTGTTTTTCCTTTGTGATACTGCTCCAGACCCCATTTTCATGCTGTCTGTAGGTGCTGGTCTTTTCATTTAAGAACACATAATCACCCTTGGTCAGAAGCACAGTATGCAGGATCCAATCTACAAATGGACTCGAAAGATAAGATTCCGGAAAACCAGAGAAAGCTTCCGTTCTAAGCATAAGGGTACATGTAGGAATCGGGTTATGGTTCAAACGGAAAAACGCTGAGCCAGATAGTGTCTTGTCATTATCAGTGGTGTAGGCGTATTCACTCAGATTGCCATCATGCATGAGTATGTTGGCATTTGAGTAGCAACCTACTATTGATTCCGAACTGTGTATTGCGTCAAATTGTTTCCTCAATTTCAGCGGATCATTCCAATAGTCATCCCCCTCACAAATGGCTACGAATTCTCCTTGGCAGGCGTTGATGGACTCGAGCCAATTACGGTGCATCCCTACATTCGAAGCCCTTTGAATGACACGTATTCTGGAATCATTTTGTGCAAATTCACGGATGATCTCCGCGGTACGGTCGGTAGAGCAATCATCTGAGATGACGATTTCGTACGGAACATCCAACTCCTGCATCAGCGCACCTTCAATGCATTGGGCAATGTATTGCTCTTGGTTATACGAAATGATGCAAGCGCTTACCATGTTCTTATTCAGAGGAAGGGGCTACTGTCAGTTGTACGGAAATAAAGACTTTTTTCCCGGTTTTCGGGTCCGTGAAATAAGCGTTCTGATACGGGGCGTGGGTCAGTGCCCTGAGCCGGTCGATGGCATCAGCGAAGGTGAGTTCTTCTGTCAGATCTATTTCGCACAGTGCGTTAAAGTCCTTCTTCAGGTTCACATTGCCTTCTTCTTTCGCAGGGTGAGAGACGGTTTTATTGTCGATAATGCTGCGAAGATGCGAGCGCAGCAAACGGGTTTC
>JBFHEW010000251.1:0-4920 GCA_041583955.1 Bacteroidia bacterium
CAGAGAAGTTTGCAGTCATACCTCTTGGTTTCGACCTGGATCGTTTCAGGACCGACACCGATAGGAAACGTCAGGAATTCAGAGGCGAATTCAACATCAATGAGGACGAGATAGCTATTGGCATCATCGGTAGATTGGTAGATGTGAAAGACCATCGGTACTTTCTGAGATTGGTACGGAACGTGCTGGACCGAACGAAGAAAAAGACACGGTTCTTCATCGTTGGAGATGGTGAAATGCGTCAGGAGCTGGAGTCCTATTGCACGGAGTTGAATATAGTATTCAACGCTTTTCCAGACTACAGTCCTGACAACGCCCCACTCACTTTCTGCTCTTGGAGGACAGATATCGATCGCATCAATGCCGGACTTGATGTGGTTGTACTCACATCGAAGAATGAAGGTACCCCGGTCAGCCTGATTGAAGCACAGGCCAGCGGAACACCGGTC
This sequence comes from Bacteroidia bacterium, assembly GCA_041583955.1. Taxonomy (GTDB): domain Bacteria; phylum Bacteroidota; class Bacteroidia; order UBA10329; family UBA10329; genus UBA10329. Next base: position 450 of record JBFHEW010000251.1, read on the forward strand.
ATCTCTACCAATGTAGGAGGGGTTGAAAATGTGGTGGAACACGGAACAACCGGGCTATTGGCAGAATTTTCGGATGAGGAAAAGATGACCGAACACCTACTCCGGTTGATTGAGGATGAAACCATTCGCCAAATGATGTCTAAAAACGGCTGGGATCATGTTGGAGAACGCTTCCACTACACCCGATTGACCAGTAATATGGATGAACTGTACCGGTCGCAGTTGCAGTAAGGTCAATTCTGAACTTAACGTTAGATAATTCGATTAAATTTGCACAAACCCAAAGATTGAATGCAGATTAGGGTACTCTTCCTATTACTTCTTGTTTCATTAAGCTCTTGCGATAGGTATCTGAATCGCAGCCTCATGCTTCGTACAGGCAAGGATTATCCTTATTCAACGTTCGCTGATGTTCAGGATAAGGAATACCGTCTGGCGGCAGATGACCGCATTGCGGTAAGGATGTTCACCAATGATGGGTCTGGCCTCATTAACGTGGCCGCGGGTGGTGGAAAGGTGCTGGTAGGAGGCGGAACGACTCTGGACATTAAGATTGAATCTGACGGTTTTTCTAAACTGCCTCTTTTCGGAAGGGTGTACCTTGAGGGGCTGACCATACGGCAGGCGGAAATGCTCATTGAAGATAAATTCTCCGAATTCTACAACAACCCGTTTGTTCTTTTGGAAGTAAGCAACAAACGTGTGATGATCTTTGCAGGAAACAACACCTCCGTGGTACTGCTCGAAAATGACAACACAACCCTGTTTGAAGCCTTGGCAATGACGGGAGGTTTGCCGGAAGACGGAAAGGCCGACAGGATAAAACTGATACGCGGAGAACTGAAAAACCCGGAAGTTTATCTGATAGACCTCTCGACACTATCCGGTATGCAGAATGCCAATCTGGTACTACAGGCCAACGACATCATTTACATTGAGACCAGGAAAGGACACATGAGAAAGATCATGCTGGAAATAGCTCCGTACCTGGCAGCAGTGACTACCGTGATCAGCACGGTTGCGATTGTAACCCAACTTAGAGCCATTGCAAACCGGTAAGAAGAAAATATCGGCCATAAATGATGAATTTGACCTGGGTCTATTCATCTCTATCGTTAGAAGTAGCCTGATAATCACGCTGCTTATATTCGGTACGTTCGCCCTTGGTGCATACTTCTATCTCAAGTACACGCAGCCCATCTATCTATCTGAGGCCACGGTTCAGCTCGGACAGGACACCCGAACTAACGCGCTGCTTCAATCAACCAACATCCACGAACAGAGCATTCATCAAGAAATCGAATTGTTGCGTTCTCCTGTGTCAATTGGCGAATCATTGTCCAAATTGCCGTTGGATGTAAGCTACATGATCAAGGGGGAGATCCTTAGCTCGGAGCTGTATCAGACATGTCCGTTCAAGATCTATTACGAAGTACTGAACCCTGCCATTTATAAGCAACCGATAACCTTTCACTTTAACGATAATTACGGTTTCAACCTCGAATACACGGTGAATGGCAATTTGGTCGGAGTTACAGGAACCTTGCTGGACACCATTAAGACCAAAGACATCAAGCTGAAGGTGGCCATCATTGACTACCAGCGTATTCTTGACATTCAGAACACACAGGAGAATACGTTCTACATCATCCTCAACAGTCAGGAACAGATATTGGACACCTACCTTTCAAAACTCACTGTTGATATCCTTAACGACTTTGCGAAAACCATCAACATCAAACTGCGCGATAGCAACGCCCGTAAGGCGCGAGAAATCGTAAATACCGTTTCTAAAGACTTCATCACCAATGATGTACTTAGAAAACAGGAGTCTGCCAACAGCATCCTTCAGTTCATTGACGAACAACTGGCCAAGATATACGACCGTCTCTACGAATCTGAAACAACGATACAGCAATTCCGGAAAGACCATCAGATCGATGATTCCAAAGCCTATGAACTGCAGAAGCTACCATCTGTCGATTCTCGGGTAGAAACCCTGGAAGACGAGCTCATAGCGTTGGGCGTTGAACACAAGATACTTACCGAGGTGGAAACCGAGATCAACGAAAACAAGAACCTCGATGTTTATCGACTGGTCTCGCTGCTGGCCGGTTCTGAATATGAAGGCATCATTGCCAAATCACTCACCAACCTACAGGAGCTGTTGCTACAGAAGGAACAGATGCTGTACGTAGTGAAGGAAGGTAGCGATCAGGTAAAAGCACTCACCTACCAGATAGAGATCCAGAAGAAATTGATCATTGAAAGCCTCACTTCTGTCAGGCTCAACATAGACAGTCAGATCGAGCAGATAAACAAACAACTGAACATCTACTACAAACGCTCGAAGGATAAAGGTCAGAGCTACGATGAGATCGAATACTCACGATTACTCAGGATCGCTGCGGTAAACGAGAGCTTTTACAACACGCTTGTCGACAGAAAGGCTGAATACTCCATATCAAAGGCAGGTTACGTTTCCACCAACCGGATATTGCGTGAAGCAAGCATGCCCAACTCTCCGGTGTTCCCGGATAAGAACGGAGTGATATCCGTCTGCTTTGCAGTGGCACTCCTGTTGAGTTTGGGAGTCATTCTTGTCCGATACCTCCTGTTCAACGATATCATGACCGTGGCCGACATTGCCAGACACAGTAGCGTTTCCATTCTTGGAGTTGTTCCTCGGTATAAGAAAGACATTCCGAACTCCCAGCTTTTGGTCGACAAGAATCCGAAATCAATGATCTCGGAGTCGTTCAGAGCACTACGCTCCAACCTTAAATACATCTCCAACAACAACGAAGGTTCGAAGATCGTATCCATAACCTCTACCATATCAGGAGAAGGAAAAACGTTTGTGGCCATAAACCTTGGAGGAATCATTGCATACACAGGAAGTAAGGTGATCATCCTTGACCTCGATATGAGAAAGCCTAAGATTCACTTAGGATTCAATGTTGAGAACGACCTGGGTATGAGCACACTGCTCATTGGACAGGATGAAGTGGGAAGCTGTATACGGTCAAGCGCACTCGAAAATCTCGACTTCATCACGGCCGGTCCCATACCTCCTAACCCATCTGAGCTTATCCTCAACAAGCGTATGGATCTTATCCTTGCAGAATTGAAGTCCAGATATGACTACGTTATCATTGATAACCCTCCATGCGGACTGGTGACCGATGGAATTGAGAACATGCAGAAGGCAGATTACCCGATCTACATCTGCCGTTCAAACTATTCGAAGAAACCTTTTGTTGAGAATATCAACAGGTTGATAACGGACAACGGCATCAAGAACCTCAGCGTCATATTGAACGGAATGGAGCACCAGAACTCGAAATACGGGTATGGTTACGGATACGGTTATGGATACGGGTACGGTTATGGATACGGATACGGGTACGGTTATGGATACGGGTACTATGAAGAAGATGCCGAATCTGACAACCGGAACATATTCCAACGATTACTTAACAGGTAGGAAAGAATTGCAATGAAACTCATTTCAACGGGAATTGATGGACTTTCCATCATAGAACCAACAGTTTTCAAAGACGCTCGCGGGTACTTCATGGAAGGATTCAATAAGCGCACAATGAGCCAGCTCGGCATTGATATAGATGTGGTTCAGACCAACATCTCCGAATCTTCTAAGGGCGTTGTGAGAGGTCTTCATTTTCAGAATCCGCCATTCGGTCAAGGAAAGCTGATACGGGTATTGAAAGGTGCTGTTCTGGATGTTGCTGTTGACCTAAGAAAAGACTCCGCTACTTACGGCAAGCACTTCGCAATCAAGCTTTCAGAGGAGAACAAACTTGCGTTATGGATACCAGTAGGATTTGCGCATGGTTTTGCCACCTTAGAAGACAAAACGCTCTTCTACTACGATTGCACTCAAACATACAGCAAGGAGTCCGAAGGAAGCTTGAGATGGAATGATCCAGATCTGAATATCGACTGGGGAATCGAAGACCCGATCCTATCTGATAAGGATTCTGTGGCCCCCTTGTTCAAAGATTACAAATCTCAATTTTAACGATCTGCCGAGATGTTAAAACTAACCTCAGATCAGGTACTTTGGATTTACGCTGCTTTTGCAGTTTGCGCCACGCTATTCTCATTCCTGATCAATGGGCTGTTCCTCAAATTCTCACGCACCCTAGGTGTAAAGGACCAGAATGAAAGCATGGTAAGGTGGAGTTCCACATCAAAGCCTGCTTTCGGAGGAATCTCCTTTTACATCATGTTTCTCTTCTCCATTGCATGTTACTCCATCCTGTTTGAAGCTGTAAGCTACATCAATGATATTGTTCGGTTTCTCGGAGTGATGGCTGCCTGTTCATTGGGTTTCGTTGTCGGATTGGCTGATGACGCGTATAACACCAAGCCTTTTCTGAAATTCTTCGCGCAGTTCAGTAGTGCCATCATCCTCATTGCCACGGGTACTTGCATCAACTTCACAGGA
>JBFHEW010000252.1:0-4912 GCA_041583955.1 Bacteroidia bacterium
CAACGTATCGGTTGCAACCGGAATCGTGCTCTTCGAAAGACTCAGACAGGCATCGCATGTTGGGTAAGACCCAAAAGGTCATACTCGGTGGTATCCTGTTCATCGGAGCAGCGCTACGCATATACGACTTCTGGGACTTCTCACTATCTAATGATGAGCTGAGTGCCCTTGCGCGGCTCAACTTCAATTCCTTCTCCGACCTTATCATGAACGGTGTACGGATTGACGGGCATCCGGCTGCTGCACAGGTCATACTCTGGTACACTACCAATTGTTTCGGAAATAGCGTGTTCGCGGTTCGGCTTCCGTTCGTGCTGGCCGGCATTGTTTCGGTCTATTTCATGTTCAAATTGGCGCAGCAATGGATCTCCACCACAGCCGGTCTTCTGTCTGCCGCAACATTTGCCACACTCATATTTCCCATTCTTTACAGTCGCATTGCCCGTCCTTACGCCCTCGGAATGCTTTTCGCACTGATGGCTGCCACCTTTTGGATACGTATTGTAAAAAAGCAGCATCGACCAACTGATTTCGTTTGGATGGCCATCAGCATGGCGCTCTGTGCCTACTCCCATTACTTTGCTGCATTGGTAGCGGCCATCCTTGCCCTGTCGGGGGCGTTTCTCATTAAAGGGAAGGATCTGAAATACTACCTGCTAGCCTTGACCGGGGCATTGCTGCTTTACATGCCTTACATGCCGATCTTCCTCCATCAGCTCGGTCTCGGAGGCGTGGGTCAATGGCTGGGGCCACCCGGAAACGATTGGCTTTGGAAACACATTCATTATGCGTTCAACGAATCTTTTGCTGTGCTATCGGTTTCGATGCTTATCGGTCTGGTCGGTTTCTACCTGTTCCGACCACGGTTCTCATTTCTCAACCATCTTCTACCACTTCTCCTTTTCCTCGCTCCATTCCTGGTCGGGTTTTTCTATTCGCGCCATGTGAACCCGGTTCTGCAAAACAGCACCCTTTTGTTCTCTTTTCCATTTCTCATCGTGTTCATCTATTCGGGTTGGAACGATGGTAAGGAGAAACTGACCCATGCGGCCACCCAAGTGCTGCTCACCGTGCTGCTCATCAGCACCATCGTTGGAAAACAGTTTTACAGTACCGATCACTTCGGGGTATTCAAAGAGCTGGCAACCAGCATGTTGCAATGGAAGCAGGAAGTGAGCGATGACGCCTTGCTCATTGGCGACTTCAACCTTCCGTTCTACATCGACTATTATCTGCAACAGGAGGAACCCACCCAGCTGGCACTTTACCGTACTACCGATGAAACAGGATTGGCAACATTGAAATCGATGGTAGATACGTCAAGCAATGGATTTCTCATCTACGCGTGGTCAACGGTGAATCAGGCGCCCGAAGTGGAAGCGATCATCCGTGAGAAATTCCCTGTTGAAGTAAAACGTGAAACGTTCTTCAATTCGGAGGTGGTCATGTTCCAAAAAGGACTGCAGCCAACATGGACCTATGAGTTCGGTTTTGAACGGTCCGACATCTGGAATTTCAATGCAGACGCCATCAGATCGGATGCTGCAGGTAACAGAACCATTGCTGTTTCTGCCGACCATCCCTACGGCCCAACGCTGCAATTGGCGGTTTCAGAACTTACGGGCAAGGGATTCACAGAACTTGTAGTGCGCGTAGAAAGCGAAGCAAGTACCGGGGAGAATGCGCTTCAAATGGTGTTCGATCAAGGGAATGAGGACGGAGGCTACGCGTGGGAATCGGATGCATTCAAAGGTCAGGTCAAAACCGGTGGACCTGGTTGGAGTGTATTCCGCTACAGCATCAAAGAGGCACAATCAGAATCGGACGTCCTGAAGATCTATCCGTGGCTGCCAGAAGGCGAAGAACAGGTGATCAAAAGAATGCAGGTAAGGGCTTACTAAAGCCTCATTCCTATCAGCAACACGTCATCCAACTGCACCAGATCTCCTTTCCAGGATTCAAATCGCTGTTGAACGGATTTCAGCTGTCTGCGTGGACTCAGCTCGCTTATCTCAAACAAGAGCGAACGGAAATTATCGTACTTGAACTTCTTCCCAACCGGGCCACCGAACTGATCGGGATACCCATCGGAGAAGATGTACACCATATCACCTTCCATCAGGTCGAAGGTGTGGTTGGTGAAGAGCCGCAGCCCGTCATCCAATGCAAGACCTATGGGGAATTTATCGCCTTTGGTTTCAAGCAAACGTCCATTCCGGATAATGTAAAGCGGGTTGTAAGCGCCCGAATATTGTATCTGCTTGTTCTTATAATCAATGCTTACAAGCGCAATGTCCATTCCGTCTTTTATACCCATGGCCCCCTGTTGCGATTCGGCCGACTGATGACGCAAGGTGGAACTCACACCTCTATTGAGACTATCCAATATCAATGATGGGGTGGTGAGACCTTCTTCACGAACGGCAGCATTCAAGGCATTGTTTCCAATGATGGACATGAAGGCGCCTGGTACACCATGACCGGTACAATCGACCGCTGCAACCAGTATCTTATCATCGTATTCCTGAAGCCAATAGAAGTCGCCACTCACAATATCCCTCGGTCGATGGAACACGAACGACTCCGGCAGTACACTTTTAAACCGGTCTTCTGACGGCAGAATGGCTTCTTGAATGAGCCTGGCATAATGGATACTGCTCAGAAGGTCCTCATTCTTCTCGTTGAGTTGGGTAAGTGCCTTGCCGATCTTGTTCTTGGCCTGATTGAGTTCGACTGAACTCAATTCAATGGCTCGTTGCAGCAATACGAGGTTTTGTTCGTAGTGGTTGTACGCATCACTTATAATAGCCAAAAGGCCCTCCATCTCCTTTGGGATGGGGGCGCCTCTCAGGTACTTTCGTATCTGCCTATTGAGAAGTTTACTATCGTACACTTTTACGCCTCGGCAAACGTGGTTATGGTCATTGTTTGATTGTGCAGTTCACATCGTGATGACTCTACCACTGGTGAAATCTCTCCATACGAGTAAAACCCTGTTATGGTTACATCATTGCCAAGTACCGACTGCACGGCTTCTACTTCCTCGTCAATCCGCTGACCTAGTATGAGCTTCCGGCCTACACAGCTGATGAGCAATGCCAACTTATCTGTAGAGCCACCACCTTTTTGTGTGGTATGTTCAGCAGCAAGATTTGCTCCTTCAATGAGTTTATCGAAGTTGGCCTTCATCAACCGCACGTAGCAGCCTTCTGGAATATCTCCGGCAAAGGTCATGCTGTTCTTTTCCTCGTCAACCGCTAATACGGTACGTACGATGGTATCAGAATCCTCGTCAAATTTCAAGCCTAGTGGGAAGAGCAAGGCCGACCCTGGCAATTCGGATGCTTTATCGCCCAGATACATCTTATATAGGTCAAGGGCAGATTCGCCATCGAGTTCATACAACACGTTTCCTTCTGAGCGCGTCACCAATCGTTCGGCACCGAAATTGTCCCATCCTCCTACTGAGCCGTAACCAACCTCCAGGCTGTCGCCATAGAACCCAACAGCTACGATCTGGTGTTCAGAGGGCACCGCGTTCAGTCCTACCAAGGTCTTCTCAAAATTGGCAGCATCTCCCGCCAACCCTCCTGTGCAGGGCACATCATTTTCCAATGACGAGTTGATTCCCTTTACGATCTCGCTCCCATTCACATGAAGGCCATCTGAAAGTAGAAAGACGTGCACCAGCCCTTCGGCATTCAACATACCTGCGATTGACACACCAGCATCAAAACTGTTCTTTGCTTCGGCAATGTTCATGGAGACAGCCTTCAGCTTTGTCTTTTCAAACCTGACTGCCGTAAGACACAAGGAGTCATCATATACAAGATCTTCCATGATCTCGCCCGATGTGCTTCCCATTACAATTTCTGCAGACGGGTAAAATGCTCTTATCTCATCAAATTTGGATGCATCCTCCAACAAGGCTCGGGAACCGAATGCGAATACGAGTCCGGCCGTTTCGCTCAGATTCTCATTCTTTATTTCCTGCCACCCACCTTCAGCTGTCCACTGTTTCTGTTCCGTTTTCATCTATTCAGTTCCTAATGGTTTAGATAGTAAATGGAACGCCCGTGTTCAATCAAGGTTACGATTGGCCATGGAAATGCCACATTTCAAGCCATACCTACGTATTTCACGTAATTAGAAATAGGCACAATGCTGAATTCCATCGTACATATCGGAAAAATCGGGTCAGATGATGCCGTGCAAGGATGCTCCTTTCGCCCCTAGGCGTTCCACTTTCTTTTCAATATCCGGGTCTTTGATTAGTGGTGGCGCATGGTGCGGTTTGATGCGCGCATCAAACACGACCGAGCCTGTGCAGCCCCAGTGTTTGTGCTCTACGAACTCCCCTACTCCCCGCACATCGTGCGATGGATTGCTCCGCGTGAAGGTGACCCAGAGAAAGTTGTTGAGATTCCGGGAGGTGAATTCGCTATCGTCTACCAACGCGATCAACGGGAAGCCCGTTAACCTATTCTTTTGCGACCCAAGGACTGAAAGCAGCATTTCCACGTCCTTTCCGTCAGTAAACTTGGTGCCCTGAATACAGAGCACGCCTGCAAATGCCACCTTGGGCAAACGGAAGCCATCAGGCAAGGTCAATTCCGAGATTTCCGTACTCAGGTCACGCTTCTTTTCGCCAACAGCTGCGATGATAAGTTTAGAGCCGCCATTGAGGTCGGTTCCACTGTAATCAAGCGTATCAATGGTTGTTTTGGTTTGAAAATGAAGGTCGCGCCCTGGATCCATGCGCTCCAAGAGGTACTTGAAAAACGCTTCTTCATCTTTCGCTTTCGGGGTTGTTGCATCCTGCTTGGCAATGATGAAAAGGTACTTGGCCAACGACATCTGGTTGAACCCAAGAATGGCATTTGCCGTGGTGAGCAGCTCCTGTGGCCGCTTC
>JBFHEW010000253.1:0-4911 GCA_041583955.1 Bacteroidia bacterium
ACTACGACCTTAAGAACTCGCACGTACTACCAGCGTTGATACGCAAGTTTCACGAAGCAAAGGAAAGGAACAGACCCTTTGTAGAGGTTTGGGGCTCTGGATCACCGAAACGTGAATTCCTGTTTGCCGATGAATTGGCTGACGCATGCGTTTTTCTAATGGATGTTTACGATGAAAAAGAACTGGTCAACATTGGTTCAGGAGTCGATATTTCCATCAAGGAATTGGCTGAGACAATACAGCAAATTGTCGGTTTTGAAGGGGAGATAAAGTGGAACAGCGAAATGCCGGATGGAACCCCCAGAAAGTTGATGGACGTGAGTAAACTGAAAAGCATTGGTTGGAAAAGTAAATTAGGGTTGAGAATGGGAATCGAAAAAACCTACGAGGATTTTAAGAACCGATTGGAAATGTACACAGCATGAGCCGAGTAGCATTAATCACCGGAGTAACAGGTCAGGACGGAGCATATCTTTCAGAGTTTTTACTGAAGAAGGGGTACGAGGTTCATGGGATAAAGCGTAGAAGTTCGCTTTTCAATACCGATAGGATAGATCATCTCTACCGCGATCCGCATGAGGAAAATGTGAAGTACCATCTTCATTACGGTGACCTTACCGATTCCATGAATCTTACAAGGATCATACAGGAGGTTCAACCGGATGAGATATACAATCTGGCCGCAATGAGCCATGTGAAAGTTAGCTTCGATGTACCTGAATACACTGCCAACGCAGATGGCACCGGAACACTGAGGATCCTGGAAGCCGTCAGGTTGCTTGGGCTGGCCCAAAAGACCAAGATCTATCAAGCATCCACCTCTGAACTTTATGGCCTGGTACAGGAAGTACCACAGAGTGAAACCACCCCATTCTATCCTCGCTCGCCCTATGCTGTTGCCAAGATGTATGCCTATTGGATAACAGTAAATTACAGAGAAGCCTATGGCATGTACGCGTGCAACGGCATTCTATTCAATCACGAATCTCCGATCAGGGGGGAAACCTTCGTCACAAGAAAGATAACGCGTGCTGTTTCGAGAATTGCTCTTGGAATGCAGGACATGTTTTACTTAGGGAATTTGGATGCCCAGCGCGATTGGGGCCATGCCAAAGACTACGTTGAGGCCATGTGGCTGATACTTCAGCAGGAAACACCAGAAGATTTCGTGATCGCCACAGGCAAGACCACTGCAGTACGTGAATTTGTGAAAATGGCGTTCGGTGAAGTCGGTGTTGAGCTTGAATTCAGAGGACAGGGCGTCAATGAAGCTGCGTTTGTCGCCTCATCGTCAAATCCAGAGTATCGTATAGAGGTAGGGAAGCAGGTTCTGGCAGTGGATCCTAAATATTTCAGACCAACGGAAGTAGATCTGCTGATCGGAGATCCGACAAAGGCCAATACCAAGTTGGGCTGGAAACCGAAGTATGACCTATCGGGTCTGGTGGCAGATATGGTCAGAGGTGACCTGGCCATCTTCAAGAAAGACAGACTTCTACGGGAGAGTGGCTACAAGACTCTAGACTACTTTGAATGATTCGTGCCCGATTTGAACGACTTAGACAAGCGCTTCTGAAAGGCCATGAAAGAAGCGTAAAGGCTAAGTTTCAAATTATCTATTCCATCCTCATCAAGGGGGTTAATATTTCCATAGGTTTTATTCAGGTCCCGTTGATCTTGTCTTATCTTGGAGAGACCAAGTACGGTCTATGGTTGACCATCGGTTCGGTTGTGGGTTGGTTCTCTTTTTTAGATGTTGGTCTAGGAAACGGTATGCGGAACCAGTTGGGCGCAGCTTTTGTGAGAAATGACCTTGCTGAAGGACGCAGATTGGTCAGCTCTGCTTATTACGCCATTGGTATTATTTCTGTCTGTATGTTCTTCATCTTTGCCGTTGCCAATCATTTCATTGATTGGGAAGCGGTGCTGAGTGCACCAAGCGGACTTTCAACCGATCTGCGATTGGTCGTACTGGTTGTGTTCGGGTTATTCTGCATCCGATTCGTTCTTAAACTGGTGGGGATCGTCTTCATTGCCGACCAACGACCAGCTTTGAACAACGTCATAGTTCCTTTAGGAAGCATGTTGTCGTTGCTCTGCATTGTTCTGGCCATTGCTCTTGATATACAACCAACCATTCTTCTGGTTGGCACAGCAATCACAGGTCCGATAGTGCTGGTGTACCTTGGCGCCAGTTTTTATGCTTATTTCGGTTCTTACAGTGAGCTTCGGCCCTCATTAAGTCTGATAGATAAGACCAAGATCCGTGGACTGGTAGGTTTAGGCGTCAAGTTCTTCATTCTGCAGGCCGGACAGGTTATAATCTATACCACAGACAACATGATCGTGTCTCGACTTTTCGGACCTTCTGAAGTTACCTTGTATTTCATCCCACACAAATACTTCAGCATCATCACGATGGGCTTCAACATATTGATGGTACCAATGTGGTCTGCTTTTACCAACGCAAATGAGCAGAATGATGTGGAATGGATCAAAAAGACCATTCGCAAGCTGATGAATGTCTGGTTAGCATTTCTGGGCCTTTCAGTTGTTCTGGTAATTGTCTCTCCATTTGCGTTCCGTCTGTGGATTGGTGCCGATACAGCAGACCGTATTCCGATGATGCTTTCCGTTTTAATGTCCGTATTCGTGTCCTTGAACACTTTCACTTCCATATTCATCAACTATCTGAATGGTGTTGGAAAGGTGCAGGTGCAGCTTTTAGTGATGGTTCTGGCGGCTGGTCTGAATATCCCGCTGTCGGTCTATCTAGGCTCCAACCTAGGCCTAGGTAGTTCTGGGGTAATTCTTGCAAGTATTATTTGTTTGGCAATGTTTGCCGTTATTGTACCTGTACAATATTCAAAGTTGATCAACGGCCGTGCAAACGGCATCTGGTTGAAGTGAGGTCTGAGATGAAGCAATTACTTAAAAGCTTTCCTGCGCTTGGTTGGTTGATTACCGTACTGCATAGAGTCAGAGTATTGAATTCGAATAAGGGTAAGCACCTGATGTTGGGGTTGCGGAATAAGGTAACCCGTGTTGAATTCGGAAATTATAATCTCTTGACGAATGACATAACTATCAGAGACACTGTACTGGGAGATTATAGTTATGTTAATAATGGCAGCGTTATACAGGATGCGATCATCGGTAAATTCTGTTGTATAGGAGAAAATGTTCGTATTGGTCTTGGAGTCCATCCTGTTGATACCGTTTCCATGCACCCGGCCTTTTATTCGAACAAGAAGTCACATTACTTTGCAGACTCGAAGATGTTTGAAGAATACGAGACCGTACGGGTGGGGAATGACGTCTGGATCGGTGAAGGCGCGAAAATATTGGATGGGGTTACAGTCCACGATGGTGCCGTAGTGGCAGCCGGAGCGATTGTGACGAAAGACGTGATGCCGTACACTATCGTGGGTGGAGTTCCGGCAAAGGTTATTCGAAAGAGATTTGATGACGAAAAGATTGCCTTTCTGTTACAGGATCGCTGGTGGGACCGTCCATTTTCGTTTCTCAGAAAAAACCATTTGCAATTCGTTGACCCGGAAAGGTACATTGAGTTTGCAAAAGCCGCGAGGAAACCCAATAGCCCATTGATGTGAGAAGTTTGATCAAAGTCTGGCGGAAATTGATCTCTGTGATACAGAAGTCCAGCGCTAAGTTGTACGTCCTTATTCAGTCCACGGCTTTTCAGATTCGCATCGGCCGAAATCCAACGTTCAATGGCATTCCCAAATTCGTACTTAAAAACACATCGAGCCTGATCATTGGAGATGATTTTAGGCTCAATAGCGGCAGTAGGTTCAATATTATTGGAAGGAACCAAAGAAGTTTGATACATGTCGGGCCAGGAGCCTCGGTCGTAATCGGCTCCAATGTAGGTATGAGTTCTGTTGCCATTTTCTGTACAGAAAGCATAATTTTCGGTGATGGAATAAGAGTTGGAGGAAACACGGTTTTTTACGACACAGACTTCCATTCGCTCGATTCTAACGAAAGATGTGCCATACCGGAAAAGCTCGACACGGTAATGCGAGCCCCGATAAGAATTGGTAACGATGTGTTCATTGGAGCACATTCGACCATCTTGAAAGGAGTAAGCATTGGTGAGAAGGCCATCGTGGGCGCAGGCTCGGTTGTTACCAAGGATATTCCAGCAGGCGAGATCTGGGCCGGTAATCCAGCACGATTTATCCGTTCAGCAACATAGATGAGGATCAAACTCAGCAATAGGGTCTTTGAGAAGGGATTCAAGTGGTTTTTCCTGTTCCTGTTGGTCGGGCTCTCAGGTATACCATTCATCTACAAGCAACCGGTAGGTAATGTGGCTACCATATTCGGAATCATAGTGTTGGTTCTGATACTGTTTCTTAAAAAGCACCGTGTCAAAAAAGTGTTCCTGGTGGTTTTTTCGCTATATGTCGGTTTTTCCGCGCTTCAGATATACACTTTCAAGATTTTTGATCCGAGTTATGTGAATATCGGTCTGAGGTTGATCCTTGCTTATGGCACCTTTCATCTTCTTGGTACCGGTTTCAGCTCAAGTTATGTCAGGATGCTGTATTTCTTCAGTGCATTCAGTCTGTGTCTCTACATTCCAAGCGCCTTGGTCCCGTCTGTTGAGACAGTTTTGGAAAATAGCATTGCCAAACCATTCGACATGTATGAAGGGTCAGAAATGTATAGGCCATTTCCTTCGATTGTCGTGTATACATTTTGCGTCAACGATTATCGAGCTGCAACCGGAATACCGAGGAATGCAGGCCCATTTTGGGAACCAGGTGCGTTCGGTGGATTTTTGATACTGGCAATCATACTTAACCTGCTTCGGGGTCAAGAATTTTTCAGCCGGAGCAACAAGGTGTTCTTATTGACTTTGATAACCACTTTTTCCACTAC
>JBFHEW010000254.1:0-4905 GCA_041583955.1 Bacteroidia bacterium
ACCTGTGATCGAACACGTGGTGAATGAGGCGGTGCAGGCGGGCATCACCGAGATCATTCTGGTACTGAGCGAAGGCAAAGAAGCCGTTGCCGATTACTTCAGACCCAACAAACGCCTATCCGATCAACTGCTGAAAAGTGGCCGCCACCGCGAATTGGAGGAACTGGAACGCATTTGGAACCTGGTCACCATCACCGTGGTGTATCAGCATCAGCAACTGGGACTTGGCCACGCAGTGCTCTGCGCCAAGGAGGCCGTTGGCAAGGAACCTTTTGCGGTGCTATTGGGAGACAGTATCATTCACACGGACGATTGCCACTCTTTCACACAACAACTGGTAGAGGCCTTCGACCGCTACCAACGCTCGGTGGTGGGTGTGCAAGAGGTGGAAGAATGTCTCATTGGCCGTTACGGCATCTTTGAAGGAGCTGAGTTTGAAGAAGGTATACTTCATGGCAATAGGCTTGTGGAAAAACCGGACCCAAGCGCCACCGATTCTAACTTGGCATTCTGCGCACGGTATGTGTTCACCCCTTCGATCTTCGATTACCTTGAAACCACAGAAAAAGGCCTGAACCACGAGATACAACTGACGGATGGCATGCAGCAACTGCTGGTTGCAGAAGGTCTGAATGGCGTGGTGCTGGAAGGCGAACGGTTCGATATTGGCGATATGAAAGGCCTACTTTATGCCAACCTCAGCATGATGGATATGGGGTGTGGCGGTGAGCAGTGATAAGCGCTTGACCATTAGCAACCAGCGACCTTCTTAGAATGCATGAATAACCACTGCGTTCTGCCTCTGGTCTTCCGAATGAAAATACCATTAAAACTGAGCAAGACCCCAATGGGCGATTCTGTTGCTAGGTAGCTTTGTATCGGAATATTCCGCTATACTGATCTGAGCTCTCCGAGCACCCCCACATGACAACATCTCTCCGTTTCAGCTCATCGCGCCTAGTTGCCGCACTGTGTCTCTTGGCCCTTTTGACAACCGCCCACCGATCGTTCGCGCAGCAGGGCATGCGCATCGGCTCCAATACTGCGCCCAGCGAAATGCTACAAGTAGACGGGGCCATTCTGCTTGGCAACACATCCAACACCAACCTCGGTACCATCCGTTGGAATGGAACCGACTTTCAGGGATACACGGCCTCTGGCTGGGTGAGTCTGAACTCGCAGGGAGCCATCTACTCGGCAGGTACGGGACTGAGCCTTGCCGGCAATACCTTCTCACTTGTTCCACATACGGGAGATGTTACCGGAACCACCGCCCTTACCATTGCCAATAATGCCGTTACCATTGCCAAGCTTCCTGCAGGAGCAACCGCATCCACCTTCCTACGCGGAGATGGAACATGGGCAGTACCCTCTGCTGGCACCTATACTGCAGGCACAGGACTGAACCTCTCCGGTACCACCTTTTCGCATGCTGCACATACGGGCGATGTAACAGGAGCCGATGTTCTGACCATTGCAGCCAATGCCGTTACCAACGCCAAACTGGCCGACATGGCCGCTTCTACCATCAAAGGACGGATAACATCCACTGGCGACCCGCAAGACCTTACAACAGCGCAGGTACTTACCATGCTAGGCCTTTCGAATGCCCTTACAGGTACAGGAAACACCAACAAGGTGGCTTTCTGGACCGGTGCCACCACCCTTGATGACGATAACGACCTTCACTGGAACAGCACCGATAACCTGCTGGGTATCGGAAACAACTCCCCTGTCTATCATCTTGATGTGAAGGGAACCGGAATCCCTGCTGGCACCACCACATCAACCACAGATAACATTCTGGGCCGGTTTGAACAGACCACGCCTGCACGAGGTGCAGGAATTCAGATACGGGGTTACAGGAACACGTCAGGCAACGAAGCTTCGTTCATCGACCTGATGAATTACGGTTCTCCGAACAACACCGATTACATCGTATCGCGCGTGGCGGCCCTGAGAGGCGCGGGTGATGCGGGTTCTCTCCTCTTCTATACCAACACCGGTAGTGGCATTACA
Source organism: Bacteroidia bacterium (assembly GCA_041583955.1). Taxonomy (GTDB): domain Bacteria; phylum Bacteroidota; class Bacteroidia; order UBA10329; family UBA10329; genus UBA10329. The sequence continues at coordinate 2,020 of JBFHEW010000254.1, forward strand.
GAAAAGATGCGCATCAGCGATGCTGGTACCGTTACCGTCAGCTCGCTTGCAGGCAGTGGCGGTAACCGATTCGTACAGGTGGACAACCTCGGAAACCTGAGTTACTCTAACGTGAACCCGGCCACTGCAGGAACGGTAACGTCTGTCGGGCTGAGCATGCCCAGTGGATTCTCGGTAGGCGCCTCGCCCGTCACATCCAGCGGAACGTTGGCGGTGACCACTACCCTCAGTGGCCCTATCAAAGGAAACGGCTCAGGTTTCACCGCAGGTGCCATTGCACTTAACACATCTGAAGTGTCTGGCACACTGCCTATCGCCAACGGTGGAACCAACTCAACGGCAAGCCCTACTGCTGGTAGCATTGCTTACGGATCAGGCACGGCCTACGCCTTTACGGCTGCCGGCACAGCGGGACAGGTGTTGAGCAGCAATGGAGCCGGTGCCCCTACTTGGGCCGATGCTGGAGCACTACTTACGGCAGGAACAGGCATCTCGATCGCGGGCAATACGATCAACTCCGTGTGGACAGCCTCTGGCAACAACATCCAGAACAACAATACCGCCAACGTGGGTATCGGAACAGCTCCGGCCACCAAACTGCATGTAAGTTCCAATGGCGCTACGATGCGTTTGCAAGGAACCGACCATACGTACATCGAACTTTACCCGGATGGACCGGCCACCAGAAAGGGCTACCTTGGTTTTCCGAGTGGTGCAGATGACAACCTGACCATCACCAACGAGATTGCCAACAACAATATCAGATTGAATACCACAGGTACGGGTAAAGTGGAGCTGAACTCCTTGTCAGGAACCGGGAGCCGCCCTGTATATGCAAGCAGCACCGGTCAGTTGATAACCTACGACAAAACCAGTACGACCCGCGCCAACTTCACTACGGTGACAACAGGAACATCGTGGGTAGTGCCTGCAGGTGTCCATTTCATACGCGTACTACTTGTAGGTGGCGGAGGTGGCTCTGGTTACTACGCGCTCAATACGAACGTAGGTAGCGGTGGCGCAGGTGGTTTTGTGCAAGGCAGCATTCCGGTGACACCGGGCGAAACACTTACCATCGTGGTGGGCGCAGGTGGCACTGCCGGTGGTAACAACGGTGGAGGCGGCAGAGGATCGGCCATCAGACGTGGGTCGACCATTCTTGCAGCTGCCGGTGGCGGTGGCGGTGGTAGCTACAACGGAAGCGCCTATTGGGGCTTCGGTGGTGGCCGATCGTACGGAACGGGCATCGATGGAACCAATGCCGTAAGCGCCAACGTGAACCACGCTGGCGGTGCGAACAATATCGACTACCTGCACAACGCCATTTCGTTGGTGGGTACCTACGGTCAGACAGGAAACAACTACAATTACGTTCCGGAATTCGTGTATTCCACTACCGAGGTAGACCAGAATTTCAACTACGGTAGAGGTGGTAGAGGATCGTACGGTGATGCTGGTGTGCAAGGAGCCGTTTTCATCAGCTACTAAACGAACTGCCAATAAGATGTGAACTGTGAGAATGAGCAGCGGGCGGATAACGGATACTTCGTTGCCGCACGCTGTTCTCTTTTTCATCTCATCGTAAATAGGTTACGTCATTGTTCGTTAAGCTTGTTGTTCGCGACCGATAGAACGATAAAGTATGAACCGTAGTTTTGGTTTTGAGTGTGTGGCAGCAGCATGCTTCGCTGCTCTACTCCTAGATATGTTCCACCGGTAGCGGTTGATCCATTTCAAACTGACAAACCAACACATTGGAAAGATGAAAACACTTGACGAATACACGGCCCTTGTTTCAAAGCTGGAGCCAAAGCTGAAGCAAACCGTGTGGCCACCAATGACCTACATGATGATTCCATCTGTACTGGATGCTGCCGATAAGCTGTTGCTGGAACTGGACGGACTGAAGGAGACTTCGGCAGCACACATGGCCCTGTACCAGAAGTTGGAAGGGTTACGGTCAGATTTCAAACGCGAAGCCTGACCTATTTCTGTCTGGCCCAGCACGTATCTCCATCAATCCCTCACGCCAACGGGCGAATGTCAGTTGCCGATGGAAGCATCTGAAAGCACAGATTTTCTTTTTCCTTTCCGCTTCCTTGTGTGAAGCTCAAGAATACCCGCCCTCATTTTCTGGTCAATGATGTTCTGCCGACACTAGTTAAAGGTTGTTGAATACTAATTGCCAACTTCCGATTCACAATCCTATTTCACTTCCAATCAAACAAAGCAACCATGAGTTTGAAGATCATTGGCACAGGTTACGGCCGAACAGGAACGCTTTCCACCTATACAGCGCTTAAGGAATTGGGCTACCCCTGCTATCACATGTTTGAAGTGATAGAGAATAAGGAAAACAAAGACCACCTCGATTTTTGGAATAAGGTTGCTGAAGCTCCTGCAGGCGTGCAGCATGATTGGGAAAAAGTGCTTGCCAACTACACCGCTGTGGTAGATAATCCAACCTGTTGCGTTTGGCGAGAGCTGATGGAAGCCTACCCGGATGCCAAGGTATTGCACACATTGCACCCAAGAGGAGCAGAAGGTTGGTACGAAAGCACCATCGACACCATCTATTTCACCGAGAACAACTGGCAGTTCCGATTCTTAGCCCTGTTTGCGCCATTCCCCAAGAAAATGGGCAACATGTGCCGGAAGTTGATATGGCAGCGCTCGCACCGCAATACCATGGAGAACAAGCAAGCGGCCATAGCCCTTTATCATGCACATTTAGAGGAAGTGAAGGCCGCTGTTCCGGCAGATAGACTACTCGTTTTCAGTGTGGATCAGGGATGGGAACCACTCTGCAACTTTTTGGGCGAACCAGTACCCGACATGCCCTTTCCGAATGTCAATGACCGCGCAGCGATAAAGAAGACCATTGCC
>JBFHEW010000255.1:0-4895 GCA_041583955.1 Bacteroidia bacterium
GGTCGAAGTTCTCTATGGAACAGATGATGATGACGTTATCGTTCTTATCGCGAAGCAGCTCCAACTCGAATTCCTTCCATCCGAGCAAGGCCTTGTCTATCATCACCTCTTTGATAGGTGATAGATGCAGTCCTCTATTGAGCAGGTTATCGAATTCCGACTGTTCGTACACAACCGCTGCACCTGCCCCACCAAGCGTGTAGGAAGAGCGGATGCAGAGCGGGAATCCGAATTTCTGTGCTACTTCCTTGCCTTCGAGAAACGATTTGGCGGTTGCCTGGGGTGCCATCGGAATTCCGATCTCACCCATCAGTTTCCTGAATTTCTCGCGGTCTTCGGTCACTTCTATCGCTTCCACATCAACCCCGATCATTCGCACATTGTACTTTGCCCAAATACCCATCTCCTTGCATTTCATGGCAAGATTCAGGGCGGTTTGACCTCCCATTGACGGCAACACGCAATCAATGTCGTGCGCCTCGAGTATCTCAATGATGCTTTTGGGCTCAAGCGGTTTGAGGTAGATATGATCGGCCGTGACCGGATCGGTCATGATGGTGGCAGGATTTGAATTGATGAGGGTTACCTCTATGCCTTCTTCGCGTAGCGATCGTGCTGCCTGAGAGCCCGAATAGTCGAACTCGCAGGCCTGACCGATAACTATCGGACCAGAACCAATTATCAGAATGTGCTTGATGGAAGTATCTTTCGGCATGGTTTCAGTTTGTTTTCGGACTACGCAAATTCCTGCGAAGTTAATGCGTTGAGGGTCGGAAATGAGTATGGATCCGCTTCAGTTTTAAACATTTTATCTACCATTGAACGTGCGAAAGAACCTGAAGGTCGGATTGGTTGAATGGAGCTATCTCGATAGTGGAGATGGCGATGTACTGTGGCTGTCGTTCCATGGCTATGCTCAGGAAGCGGTCATCATGCATCATTTCATGCAGAACCTTCGGCCCAATGCCCGCATATTGAGTTTTGACCTTCCGCTGCATGGCGATACCGTCATTACTAAGAAAAAGGACATTTCGTCAAGCGATGTAGGGGAACTGATGGTATTTGCATTGCGCGAAACCGGATTCGCGAAGTGTTCCCTGGCCGGATTCAGTCTGGGTGGCAAAATGGTACTTAAGATGATTGAGGTGGCCCCGGGCAAAGTGGACCGCATGCTACTGATAGCCCCTGACGGATTGCGCGTAAACCCGCTGTACTGGTTGGCCACCAACACCACCATTGGCAAGTTGCTTTTTGAATTGGTGATCGCGTATCCGCAACCCTTCCTTTGGACCAGTAGCGCATTGGCCAAACTCGGACTGATGGACAAAAGGATACACGTGTTCGTTACAGCTCAAATGGGAACGTACGAAAAGCGGAAGAAGGTATTGGACACGTGGCTTACGTTCAGGAACATCACGCCATCGTTGGATCAGGTGCGGAAACGGATCTGGCGCTACCAGATACGGCCAACACTCGTTTTCGGCAAACGCGACCGCGTGATACATCCTAAACTGGCCACAAAACTTTCAGGCGATAACTGCAAAACGGCCAAGGTGATCATGCTGGATGCCGGCCACAATCTGATCACAAAGGAGATTGCTCTGAGACTGAAACAGGAGTTGAACTTTGATTGAAATGCCCGCGTGAGGGATGGAAGCGGCATCCTTTTTTGCATGCAGCAGGCAATGCAAAAAAGATATAGCGGACAGCCCGACCCCGGTCTTTTTTCCGGGGGCACGCCCAGAAAAGAAAAAGCCCATACGCTTGTGCGCATGGGCTTTTGAGTGTCTAACCTATATAGATCTTACTTCTTATCTGCTCGCTCGTCAGATACGGTAAGTTTCTTTCTTCCTTTCGCTCTTCGGGCCGCAAGAACATTACGACCGTTTGCTGTAGCCATTCTGCTACGGAAACCGTGCTTGTTGCTTCTCTTTCTTCTTGATGGCTGAAATGTTCTTTTCATGACTCCTACTTATTTGGGCGTGCAAAGATAGACTTCGTTTTAATTTCTGCAAACATATCTTCTGCAAAATAGTTTCATTCAAATACCTTTGCCTCGCAAATATGGCACGAAGAGACCGTTTAGACACAGAAGACCTACCAAAAGTAAAGGTTTCGGGAGAGAGCATTAAGAAGATCTCCCGCCTTTTCAGCTACTTCAAACCTCATAGATGGAAGTACTATCTGGGTCTGGTGTTCCTTTTTCTGACCGGCATTACGGCCCTGATATTCCCGAAACTTATCGGAGATATGGTGGACACGGCCGAGGAGGCGATGCTGGCCGACATTGACCGTATTGCCATCTTCCTGCTGGTCGTTTTCATTTTTCAGGCCATCTTCTCGTTCTTCCGCATTTATCTTTTCGTGAATGTGACCGAACACGTGCTTGCCGACCTCCGAAAGGACACCTATAATAAACTGATTCGCTTACCGATGTCGTTCTTTTCGCAGAACCGCGTGGGCGACATGAACAGTCGCATAGCCACCGACATCAACATGCTGTCTGATACGTTCACCACTGTGGTGGCCGAATTCCTGCGTCAATCCATGCTTATTGTGGGTGGTATTGCTTTTCTTGCGTACACCTCGGTGGAACTGACATTGGTGATGCTGGGAATTGTTCCGTTGGTGGCTGTGTTTGCGGTCGTGTTCGGAAGGATTATCCGAAGAATATCGAAAGAAACGCAGGACCGCATAGCAGATTCGAACACGATCGTTGAAGAAACCCTTTCGGGCATAACCAATGTGAAATCGTTTGCCAACGAGATGTATGAAAGTGTGCGCTATGCGAAAAGTACCGAAGCCATCATTGAAAAGGCGCTTCAAGGAGCCCGAGCAAGAGGCTTTTTCGCTTCGTTCATCATCTTCTGTCTGTTCGGATCCATTGTAGGTGTGATCTGGTATGGCGCCCGACTGGTGAATCAGGATATGATGACCTTCGGAAACCTCATCCAGTTCGTGCTGTATTCTGTTTTCGTAGGTGCGTCAATCGGTGGAATTGCTGAGATGTATGCGCAGATCCAGAAAGCGATCGGTGCCGCAGAGCGCATTCTGGAGATCATGGATGAGGAACCGGAGCCTTACGAAGCACCAGCTCCGGTGTCGGTCAAAGCAATTTCGGGTTCATTGAAATTCGATAATGTCCATTTCAGATATCCGAGCCGCCCGGATATTTCGGTTCTCAATGGCGTCAGTTTTGATGCCGAACAGGGCGAAACCATTGCACTTGTGGGTCCGTCAGGCTCCGGAAAATCAACCATTGCATCGTTGGTGCTACGCTTCTACGACCCTGATTCGGGAACCATCACCATTGATGGTATCAACTCGAAGGATATGGGATTGGAGTTTCTGAGGAACCAGATGGCCATTGTGCCTCAGGATGTGATCCTTTTCGGAGGAACGATAAGGGAGAATATCGAGTACGGCAAGCCCGGTGCCTCTTTGGAGGAGATAGAAGCTGCTGCAAAAAAAGCCAATGCACACATTTTTGTTGATGGTTTTCCGGAGAAATACGACACAGTGGTTGGCGAACGCGGCATTCAACTATCTGGCGGACAACGCCAACGGATTGCCATTGCCCGGGCGGTGCTTAAGGACCCGCGTATCCTGATATTGGATGAAGCCACCAGTTCGCTCGATTCAGAATCAGAGCGTTTGGTTCAGGAAGCGTTGGACAAACTGATGGTAGGCAGAACTTCGTTGGTCATTGCTCACCGACTTTCAACCATCCGCAAGGCAGATAGGATATTGGTGCTCGACAAAGGCACCATTACGGAAAATGGCCGTCACGAGGACCTGCTGGCCAAGGAGAACGGACTTTACAAAGGACTACTGGAACTGCAGATGCAGGCCTAGAATTTAGGTACCCAAACCACTTTCTTCGTTTCGAAGAATTCCTCTTCGAACGAATCGCTGATGTTGTAGAGATTGGCTTTGACCTTGGCCGCAATGATCTCCTCGGTAAGATCACCGCCTTTGAGACAGAACAGACCCGCATACGCCTTCTTGCTTTTGGCATCCAGTTTCCCCACCAGCCAATGTTTCAATTGCGCCAAAGGGGCCACTGCACGCGTAACGATCACATCATACTTCTCTCGACCCTGCTCCATTCTGGCCTGCTGCGCCCTCACATTCTGAAGACCAATGGCATTGGCAACCTCACTGGCAACCTTGATCTTTTTCCCGATGCTATCTACCAGATGAAATTGGCACTTTGGAAATAGAATGGCCAATGGGATACCCGGAAAACCACCTCCTGTTCCAACGTCAAGTATGCTGGTGCCATCTTCAAAATCGGCCACTGTTGCAATGGCAAGCGAATGCAATACATGGCGCTCGTAGAATAGATGGAAATCCTTTCTGGAAACTACGTTTATCTGATTGTTCCATTCGAGGTAGACGTCATACAGCGCAGCAAACTGTTGCTTCTGCTCGGCTGTCAATCCATCAAAATACTTGAGGATGATCTCCCACGGAACGGGGGCTGAACCTTCGGGATTCAAATTTTCTCTTTACTGTTTTTGAGAATGTTGTAGAGGAATTCGCGGGCACGGAACAGCTGGGCTTTCACTGTGCCCAATGGTAGGTCAAGCTCCTGCGCGATCTCTTCGTACGAATACTCTTTGAAGTATCGTAGCTCCACCAAGGTACGGTACCGTGGCTTCAACTTTTCAACCACCCCGTGCATCAATATCTTCTTCTGCTCCTTGATGTAGGTTTCTTCCGGGTCAAGCGTTCCTGAAGGAACATCCATTGTCATTTCGCCTCCATCATTCCCTTCAAATGGCTTGTCCAACGAAAGAAGATTCTTCTTTTTCTTTCGGATGAAATCGATGCAATTGTTGGAAGCGATCTTGAACAACCACGTGCTGAATGCGTAGTTGGGTGTGTACTGA
>JBFHEW010000256.1:0-4867 GCA_041583955.1 Bacteroidia bacterium
TCGTCAATTTAGAAGGTCAATCCACGGCTATTTCGCCCTGCGAAACCGGGAACACTTTCACGTCCTTTTCATCCTTGAGAAGCTCGGCCACACGGGCAGGATGCGTATCAGTGATGAAGATCTGTCCGAAGGCCTTTCCGCTCACCAAACGGAGCATCTGCCCTACCCTGTCATCGTCCAATTTATCAAAGATATCATCGAGCAAAAGCAGAGGTGTTATTCCCGACTTTTCGTGCATCACTTTGAACTGTGCCAACTTGAGTGCAACGAGGGCTGATTTCTGCTGTCCCTGCGAACCGAATTTCTTCAACTGAAACCCGTTGATGGTGAATGCCAGATCATCCTTATGAATGCCAATGGTGGTGTAGGTGGCGGCACGGTCCTGAGCAAGATTCTCCTTTAAGAGTTTCTGCATATCCCCATCATTCAACTGACTCTCGTACACCAGCCCTATTTCCTCTACCGAACCGGTAATGGTCTGATAGAATGTACTGAATGCCTCTATGAAATCAGAGAGAAAGGTTTGGCGTCTTTGATGAATGAGTTGACCGCGTTGCGACAGTTGAACGTCCCACATTTCCAACGACTCGGGCTGAAAGGTCCGATTCTCCTTGAAATACTTGAGCAGCGCGTTTCGTTGTTGCAGAGCCTTATTGTATTGTATAAGATTCTCGAGGTATTCCCGATCGAGTTGCGAGATCACTCCATCAAGGAACTTCCGCCTGAGGTCGCTTCCTCCATTGATGATGTCGGCATCTGTAGGAGCAATGATGACAGAAGGAAACAGCCCCACATGATCGATGAGCCGGGCATAATCCTTCTTATTGCGCTTGAACTGCTTTTTCCCATCACGCTTTAATGCACAGTGAATCTTTTCCTCTTCGGAGTCTTTTATGAACGTGCCGCTTACCACCATGAAAGGCTGCTCGCGTTTGATGTTCTGGCTATCGATGGAATTGAGAAAGCTCTTGCACATACTGAGATAATGCACCGCATCGAGCACGGTTGTCTTACCTGAACCGTTGTTGCCTACGAAACAATTGAACTTCTTTCCGAGCTCCATATCGGCTCCGGAAATGTTCTTGAAGTTTACGAGAGACAGTTGCTTGAGAAACATGACGCGTGAATGGCGCAAATGTAAAGAATAGGTGACGGTGGTACTGTCTGCACCCCTTGAGGTTGTGGTACTGCCGGATGCGAACTGCGTTAGGGGTTGCAGCGGCATCCTTTTTTGCCAAAAGCAAAAAAGATAGAGCGGAAAACCCGACCCACGCCACCAAGCGTGGGGAACGCCAAGAAAAACATTCGATAGGGTGTTTGGATTCTGATTGAGAAAACATACATTTGCACTCCCAAATTTTTGAGTTAGAAAAATGGCTAAGAAAGGAGATAGAATTCAGGTTATCCTAGAGTGCACAGAGCACAAGGACAGTGGACAGCCTGGAACTTCAAGGTATATCACTACGAAGAACAGAAAAAATACGCCTGAGCGTATTGAGATTAAGAAATACAACCCGATCTTGAAAAAGATGACGGTTCACAAAGAGATCAAATAACTGAGACATGGCTAAGAAGACAGTTGCAACCCTGAAAACAGGTTCCGGTAAAGATTTTACCAAGGTTATCAAGATGGTGAAGTCACCAAAGTCTGGCGAGTATGCCTTTAAGGAAGAAGTCGTACATAACGACCACGTTAAGGACTTTTTCGCTCAAAAGGACTGATTCGTAATCGCATTTTATGGAAGGCTTCTCTCTTTATCAAGGGAGAAGCCTTTCTTTTTTTGCCATGCCAACAACTACGCAAACGGACAAATGGGAAATGGCAACTCAGATGAAGTACATTTTCCCGTTTTTCGTTATTTCAATTCAACTATGACCCATGGGACTATTCGGATTCTTCTCTAAGGATAAAAAAGAAAAACTCGATCAGGGTTTGGAGAAAACGCGCGAAGGTGTTTTTTCGAAACTGACGAAGGCCGTCATCGGGAAATCGACCGTTGATGACGAGGTTCTTGACAACCTGGAAGAGGTGTTGGTCACCTCGGATGTAGGGGTTGAGACCACCCTGAAAATCATTAAGCGGATTGAGGCCCGTGTTGCCGAAGACAAGTACATAGGCACCGACCAACTGAACAAGATGCTTCGCGAAGAGATCGTGAAGCTATTGAAGGAAAACAACAGTGGCGATGTTGATGGGGCGCCCATTCCGGAAACAACAAAACCATATGTTATCATGGTGGTTGGGGTGAATGGCGTTGGTAAAACAACCACCATCGGCAAATTGGCGCATCAACTCAAGTCTTCCGGTAAGCATGTGGTGCTTGGTGCGGCCGACACATTCCGTGCTGCAGCCGTTGACCAACTGATCATTTGGGGTCAGCGCGTTGGTGTTCCGGTTATCAACCAAGGCATGAATGCAGACCCCGCCTCCGTTGCCTTCGATACGCTGGAATCTGCAGTGGCAAAGGGTGCCGATGTGGCCATCATAGACACTGCCGGAAGATTGCACAATAAGGTGAACCTGATGAATGAGCTCACCAAGATCCGAAGAGTAATGGATAAGATCGTACCGGGAGCTCCGCACGAGATACTGTTGGTATTGGACGCTTCTACCGGACAGAACGCCATTGAGCAGGCAAAGCAGTTTGTAAAGGCCACCGAAGTGAACGCACTGGCTCTGACCAAATTGGATGGAACTGCCAAAGGTGGTGTGGTCATAGGCATATCCGATCAATTCAAGATTCCCGTTAAATACATTGGCGTTGGCGAGGGCATGGAAGACCTGCAGGTTTTCAACCGTGAGGCTTTCGTAGATTCACTTTTCCTGAACAAATAAGCTTTGAAAGCACGTACTCTCAAAAAGAACAAGATCAACGTCATTACGCTTGGTTGTTCCAAGAACATCTACGATAGTGAAGTGTTGATGGGCCAACTGCAGGCGAACAACCTTGATGCCGAGCATGAATCTTTACAAGACGATGCCAATATCGTAGTGATCAACACATGCGGTTTCATCGATAATGCCAAACAGGAAAGCATAGACACCATATTGCGATTTGCAAAGGCAAAGGAAGATGGATTGGTGGAAAAGGTTTTTGTGACAGGCTGCCTATCGGAGCGCTACAAGCCAGACCTGGAAAAAGAGATTCCGAACGTTGACCAATACTTCGGAACCCGCGACCTACCGCGCCTGCTGAAAGTGCTAGGAGCCGATTATAAGCATGAGTTGGTGGGCGAACGACTGCTCACTACCCCATCGCATTACGCTTACTTCAAGATTTCTGAAGGATGCGACAGGCCTTGCTCCTTCTGCGCCATTCCACTCATGCGCGGCAAACACGTTTCCACTCCTATTGAAGACTTGGTGGAATCTGCCCGTAAACTCGCGTCCAAAGGCGTGAAAGAACTGATGCTGATAGCGCAGGACTCCACTTACTACGGCATTGACATCTATGGCAAACGTAGACTGGCAGACCTGCTGACCGAATTGTGCAAAGTGGAAGGCATTGAATGGATACGCTTGCACTACGCATTCCCTACCGGATTTCCGGAAGATGTATTGGACGTAATGGCAAAGGAACCCAAGATCTGCAAGTACTTGGATATGCCATTGCAGCACATTGCCGATCCGGTGCTCAAATCAATGCGCAGAGGAACCACCAAGGCCAAAACAGATAAGTTGCTTCACCTTATCAAAGATCGGGTGCCAGGAATTGCCCTCAGAACCACGCTTATAGTAGGATACCCTGGCGAAACAGAAGATGATTTCAATGTGTTGCTCGATTGGGTGAAGGAAATGCGTTTTGAGCGGCTAGGTGTCTTTACATACTCGCACGAGGAGAACACCCATGCGTACCTACTGGAAGATGATGTTCCGGATGAGGAAAAACAAAGAAGGGCTGAACTGGTTATGGAAGTACAGCAGGAGATTTCGCTGAAGAAGAACCAAGCATTGATCGGTAAGACCTTGAAAGTGTTGATTGACCGTAAAGAACAGGATAGTTACGTTGGAAGAACCGAGTACGACTCGGTGGAAGTGGACAATGAGGTGTTGATCCCCATTGAGGACAATTACCTTCGGATCGGAGACTTCGTAAATGTCACCATTACAGATGCCGAACATTTCGACCTGTTCGGAACAGTTGTTTCGTGATGGAAGTTTCAACCATTCCTTTAGAACATACGGGCAGATTCAATCGCCTCATACTTGACTACGTGAATGGCGATGAAAAACTAAATGGATTCCACGGCCTAACTCATACCATTGAAAATTACGCCAAGCAGATAGCCTCAAGGAACAACTTTCCTGTTGACCGCGAACTATTGGCGACCGCGCTGCTGAAACAGTATGAAAGCATTGGTGGTGCCAACGATAAGGTACTGAGAAACATCGAATCACTCAGAGCGAGTACGTCTTTCACGGTAACTACCGGACATCAGCTCAATATCTTCACCGGGCCACTCTATTTCATCTACAAGATCCTACACACCATTAAATTGGCAGAGGAACTTCGAAAAGCATATCCTTCCAACCATTTCGTTCCGATTTATTGGATGAATTCGGAAGACCACGACATTAAGGAGGTCGGGCAATTCAATCTCTTCGGAAAGAACTATGTGTGGGAAACCGAGCAGACAGGTGCCACGGGCAGAATGAACCCGGAAAGCCTGTCAGCCCTTTGTTCAGATCTGGAGGATGTATTCTCCAATAACGATGAGACGAAGAGAATGATCGGAATGTTCCGCAAGGCATATTCCACCTTCGGAAACCTGACGGCTGCCACCCGTTACTTTGCCAACGAGCTGTTCAAGGAACACGGCCTGGTGATCATTGACAGTGATGATGCCATGCTCAAAAGGCCTTTCA
>JBFHEW010000257.1:0-4824 GCA_041583955.1 Bacteroidia bacterium
GTGGCTGGATCAGATAGCGAAAGATGCTTCAGAAGTATATCTGGTAGGCGACCTGTTCGATTTCTGGTATGAATATGAAACAGTGGTACCGAAAGGATTTGTGCGGTTTCAGGCCAAGTTGGCCGAACTCTGCGACAACGGTATTCAAGTTCACATCTTCACCGGAAATCACGACATGTGGATGTTCCGTTACTTTGAGAAGGAACTTGGGGTGAAAATGCATCGCAAACCGATAACGAAAGAATGGAATAGCAAGAAATTCTTTATCGGACATGGCGATGGTCTGGGTCCGGGCGACCATGGCTATAAGTTCATTAAGAAGGTGTTTTCAAGTCCGTTGAGCATCTGGTTGTTCAAATGGATGCATCCGGACATCGGTGTGAAACTGGCCAATTTCTGGAGCGGCAGAAGCAGAAAGGCCAATCTGGCCAGCGATGAAGTTTACAAGGGTGACGACAACGAGTGGTTGCTGCAGTTCTGTCGGTCAACGTTGCAAACAGAACACTTCGACTATTTCATTTTCGGGCATAGACATTTGGTACTCGACCGCGTGGTAGGAGAAAATTCACGTTACATCAATCTCGGTGCCTGGTTCAAAGACCCTCACTATGCAGTTTGGAATGGAGAAGAATTGATATTGAATAGCCTAATGTTAACGGAAAAATGAAAAATATACTCGTAGCCCTAGAACTCGAAGGAGACGCTGAGGTGGTACTCAGAAAAGTAGAACAGATCGCCTTGCAATTCAGATCAAAGGTTTGGTTGATGCACATCGCAGCACCCGACCCGGATTTTGTGGGATATGATGCAGGACCTCAATCGGTACGTGACATCAGAGCAGAAGAATTGAGGCAGGAACACCGTGAACTGCAGCAGATGGCGAAAGACCTGATGAACAAAGGGATTGATGCAAACGGGCTACTCGTTCAAGGTGCAACCGTTGCAACCATCATTGAGCAGGCGGAGAAATTGAAGAGCGACCTCATACTCCTCGGCCATCAACAACACGGCTTTCTGTACCGACTTTTTGCCGGGAGCGTATCGGAAGAAATTGCCCGCAGGTCGCACGTTCCGGTTCTATTGGTGCCCGTGAGTGAGCAAGACCTCAGCGACAGTTGATCCCAACGCTGCGCTTCCTTCAAAAAAGAGATGGATCAACCTTTCATACTACCTAGTCGCACAACGAGGTCGGCCATACGATTGGAATAGCCGGCTTCGTTGTCGTACCACCCCACCACCTTCACCATCTTTCCAATAACAGAAGTCAGTTCTGAATCGAAGATGCAGCTATGCGGATTGCTGATGATATCGCACGACACGATAGGCTCATCGGTGTACTGCAGAATGCCTTTCATCGAGCTTTCTGCCGCTGCTTTGAAAAGAGCATTCACGCCAGCCTCATCAATATCGGACCGTACAATACAGGTAAGATCTGTCAAGGATCCGTTTATAACCGGAACACGGATGCCTGCTCCACCTAGATGTCCTTCCAGGTGAGGGAATATCCTGCCTAAGGCCTTAGCCGCTCCGGTTGATGTCGGAATAATGGAATTGGCTGCAGCTCGAGCACGTCTTAGATCGGAGTGTGGCGAATCATGCAAGCGCTGGTCTCCGGTATAGGAGTGAATCGTGGAAACGAAAATACTCTCTACATGCACCGCATCTTCCAAGACCTTCACCATTGGCGCGGCACAATTGGTGGTACACGATGCGTTGCTGATTATCTCAGCCTTCAGATCGATCACATCATCATTCACGCCAAGCACAACCGAAGGAATGTCCTTATCCTTTGCCGGTGCTGAAATAACCACCTGTTTGGCTCCTGCACGCAAATGAGCAGAGGCAGAAGCGCGGTCTCTGAAAAGACCTGTGGATTCGATCACGACATCAATTTCCAACTCCTTCCAAGGAAGCTTGGCAGGATCACGTTCGGCAAACACCTGAACGTCCTTTCCGTTGAAGCGAATACTGTTATCGGCCGCTTCCACCAGTCCGTCAAACTGCCGATGCACCGAGTCGTATTTGAAAAGATGCGTAAGCGTCTTTACGTTGGTGAGATCATTGATGGCCACTACCTCTACGCCCTCTTTCTTAAGCAAGGCGCGCATGGTTATCCTACCTATTCTACCGAATCCATTGATTGCTACTCTCATTCCTCTGAAATCTCTTGGTTAAAAAAAAGCCTCCCGAAATATCGGGAGGCTTTGCTAAATGCTTGCAGACAATTATCAGTTCTTAACAATTTTCTTCATCACCATGTCATTGTCAACCAGAATACGCAGGTAGTAGACGCCAACCGCATAACCGGTCAGATCGACATCGAATCGGTGTGTACCGTTGCTCAAATCCCTAGAGAACAGCGGATTCACATTCTTACCCAACACATCGATCACCTCCATAGATACGTTGGCATCGTCAGGCAGATTCATGCTTACCGTAGTGATACCGACAGTTGGGTTAGGAGCTACATTCAGATCAATGACATTCTCCAACTCCTCCATTCCAAGTGGACTGTTTGATAATGTGATATCATCGATGTAGAAGTTATTGCTTCTTCCACCTGCTACCCAACGGAACTTTACCCTAACGTTCGGCTTATTGGCGAAGGAACCAAGAGCAACCGAAACATCTGTCCACGTGCTATTGGCATTCGGTACATAAGCGTTTGGAGAATAACCTGCATTTGTCAGATCAAAACCGGTAATGGTCTGTCTTGTCTGCCATGTTTCACCACAATTGTCAGAAAGCATGATTCTGAGTTGATCGTTTGGCGTATTGTTCGATGCTGCTCCGGAGTATCGGAACTTCAAGGTTGGGTTATCAACGGTGCTAAGATCGAATGAAGGTGAAATAAGCTCATCGATCTCGGAAGAACCATTGTTAACGTTATTCATCCGTACCGATTCCCATCCGGTGCTTCCTCCGTTCGGTCCTTTGAACCACTCCCATTTGTTGCTTGATCCGTCCTGATTGAAAACAACATAATCTTCCAAGAAATTCTGCTCGTCCCAGAAACTATCAACATAACCCCAAGAACTTTGGTATTGTGCTGCAGTTGGACTTACAATGATCATGTCGTTGGCCGTTTTGGTATTCGACCCTACAGCGTTACTTACTTGCAACGAAACATCATAGGTTCCAGCAGTCGAGTATGTGATATTGTTCGGGTTTGCGCTTGTAGATGTGTTCGGGTTTCCTCCTTCAAACGTCCATGCGTAGCTATCTACATCACCATTATAGGCGCTTTCTTCGAAGTCGACACTTTCTCCCACACAGATCATTTTCTGAGTGGCAAAATCTCCAGACTGATCGAAATAGAATCCTGCGATAGGTGCACAATCAGGCATGCTGTACGGGTCTGCTGTACCGGTCAGCTCCAAGTTCTCTTGAGAGATGAGGAATGATCGGTATCCTGGTCCGTTGGCATCGCCATGCAAGGTGTAGTCCATCCTTGCTTTTTGACCTAGGGTGAAGATGTTCATACAGAAATCACTTGAGTAGTCCATGTAGTTGCTGAACATCTCTCCGTCAGGGTTATTCGGATCGCAAACACCCAATTTGTATGGTTGGGTATGAAGTGGAGAACCAACGTTTCCACATACATTGAAGTTAGGAGCCTGCGCAGTAGGCGTATCAAGTACGTTATCTGAACCGCACTCAGCATCACCCCAGATATGGATGAGGCTTAGCCAGTGTCCAACTTCGTGGGTTGCTGTTCTACCTCCACTTGAACTTGTGTTGATATTACTTGCAAGAACAGCGATACCATCTGTTGACAGAAGCCCCGTTCCAGGGAATTGGGCGTAACCGAGAATCGTACCACCGACATTACTTTCCATTCCGATGCTGCTTACAGACCAGATGTTCAGGTAACTGTAAGCATTCCAGTAACTAACGGCCTTGAAGCCTGTACCATCGTTGGCGTCATTGGTTTTAGATGTGAACACACGAACAACCCCATCGGTACAGTTTCCGAGTGGATCTTTTGTAGCCAATCTGAATTCAATGTTGCAATCTGCAGGTATATATGTTCCTTGCTGATCGATCGTAGAGGTGATATTCCAGAGACCGGCAACCAACACATCATCTGTGTAACCGAGGCCGTCTGTTTTCACATCCACCCTGTGCGACCCGTTGTTCGAGTAGGTAGCAATAAGACCAGACTGCGCATTCACCGCGTTGGCAAATGCCATGGCGATGTCGGCCGTATCTGCGTTATTCGAGATCGTTACTTCAATGACATTATCAAAATTCGGGGCCAACGTATCGGCCAGACCACCTGTTCCATTGTTGAAATGAAAAGCAAAGCTTTCTCCCAAACGGTTGTGAAGCATCACGTAAGCGGAGTCATCGATGAAACTGGCAATTGAGTCTGAGTTGAACACGAAATGCGTGTACTCCGTGTCTCCGTAGAAACGTTGCGGAGTGTTCACTGTATCTGAATTCAATCTCCTGTAATCGGCATTCAATACATCAAGTTGCTGCTGAACTTTGGTAAGGCTGATATTCTCGTTACCGCCATCATGCAGAATGTGGAATACCACTGGAATGATCCGGGTGCCATTCTCTGATCGTGAAACTGCAACCCGTGGGTCTGCGGCATATCGCTGAATCGCCTCTTGGAACTCTTCGTATCTGGCTCTGACCTTTGGATCTTCCAGCTGTTGCTTCAGAACGATGTCAGTGCCGCATTTCTCATGATTCTGAGCGAACGCTCCGATTACTGAAAACAAGGCAATTGTTGCGAGTAGAAATTTTTTCATCATCATCTAAATAGTAAATATGGTATTACGGCCACGTTATTCATGCGACCGCTGACGCACA
>JBFHEW010000258.1:0-4816 GCA_041583955.1 Bacteroidia bacterium
ACTCAGTTCAACCCTTCCGTTGAAACGGTATCGCTTATTGTAGTTGGAGGTTAGCCGCACACCATAGCTACCTTGCGTGTAGATGTCGCCTGTAAGTGCCAGGTCTATCTTATCGCCTAGATTCAGATAGTAACCGAAATTCCGAAAGAAGAATCCCTGCGAAGGGGATTCTCCATATTCCGGAAAAATGATTCCTGATTTCCTTCCTTGTTTCGTGGGAAACCATCCGAATGGAACAACTAGTGGAGTATACACTCCTTCGAACATCAGAAAAGCAGGGCCGCTCACGATCTTGTCGTTCGGGATCACTTTCAGTTTCCTTGCCTTGATCATGTAGTGCGGTTCGTCTGCATCGCATGTCGTGTAGCCGCCATCCCGGATATAATAAGATTCGTCTGCCGATTTTTTCACTTGCTCCCCGCGCAGGTTCCCTTCGCCTTGTTTGGTCACCACTTCAATGATCTTTCCCTTTTTCGTATTGAAATTGTAACGCATCCGCTTGGCGGCAAAGTCCTGATCACCACTCTTGAACTGAGGTGTGCCGATCGTCTTGCCGGTTGAGTCGGTGACGCCTTCCGCAAAGACCTCTTTCGTGTTCTGGTCAATGATAATGTAGGCTGCCTTCAGTTCTATGTCGCCATAATTGATCTGTGCTTCGCCATAAAGGAAAACCTTTTTCTCCTCCACGCTGAATCGGATGGAGTCGCGCGCATGGTACTTTATTTCGGAGGTCAGTTCGGTACCTTTTTTCACAGGTTGCACCACTACGCCTTGCTCCATGGTGGAATCGGTGGTCTGCACCGTCATTTCTTCAATGAAAACCAGACCGGAATCTGGATTGGCGATGAAAGTGGTGTCGGTAAGAGGCGTTTTTGGGCGGTCCTTCAACTTTCCTGTAACCACCTTGGAGGAATCGGGTGTTGTTTGCTGAGCAGGATCCTGTGCATGGACCATGAAGGAAACCATCACCAACAACAGGATCAACGGACTGGAATTTCTTAACGATACCACACTAATCGATACTACCTCCTGTTATTCGGGGAAAAGACTTTATTTTTAGGCGCTCAAAGCTAACCATTTCATCGGGGACACGGGTTGGATAATGATGCAGTCGAAACCGATCGGTAAACGGTCAATTCTTCTTTTTCTTGTATTAGTGCTGATCCAATCTTTTGGAACGGCCCAAAATGCCGACACCCCATATAGGATGAAAACCGTTGTCATCGATGCAGGGCATGGAGGGAATGATCCCGGAAACCTAGGCACAGGAAGGTATAAAACGCGCGAGAAGGACATTGCGCTGGAAGTGGCCCTCATGGTTGGTGGTTACATAGAGAAACAATTTCCTGAGATAAAGGTCATCTACACCCGTAGTACTGATGTGTTCATCGGATTGAGCGATAGGACCGATATTGCCAATAAGGCAAAGGCAGACCTTTTCATCAGTATCCATTGCAATGCGGCATCCAATCCTTCTGCAATGGGAGTTGAGACCTTTGCGTTGGGGCTTCACAAGAACAAGGAGAACCTGGAAGTGGCCATGAAAGAGAACTCGGCCATTTTTCTCGAAGACGACTATAAGACAAAGTATGAGGGTTTCGACCCAAATTCACCTGAGAGCATCATTGCTCTCACTATCATGCAAAGTGCGTATCTGCAGCAGAGCCTTTCCATTTCGTCCTACATTCAGAATCAATTCAAGGAACGTGTTGGCCGCAAAGACCGAGGCGTTAAACAGGCCGGTTTTCTGGTGTTGAGGAAAACCACCATGCCCAGTATCCTTATAGAATTGGGATTCCTTACAAATCCGGTAGAAGAGGATTTTCTGAACTCCGAGAACGGGAAAACCTACATGGCATCAGCCATTTTCCGTGGATTCAAAGAGTACAAGGAATTGGTAGAAGATCCATTGCCGAGCGGAGGTGCAGCAAACAGCACTCCAGCTGCAGAAACCGAGAGGAAATCGGAGGAAGAGAAGAAGCAACTGGCAGAAAAAGAGAAGCAGGAATCGGAACGGAAAGCATTGGATCAGGCCAAATTGAAGGCCACGGCAGACTCGCTCGAACAGGCAAAACAACAACGGATAGAAGAAAAGAAGAAACGCGAGGCCGAACTTGCGCAGAAGGCAAAAGAGGACGAACAACAACGATTGAAGGCAGAAGCAGACTCGTTGGAAAACCTTCGGCTTGCTAAAATTGCTGCGTTTGAGGCCAAACAGAAGCAACTCGAACAGGAGAAGGCCAAAGAACTTGCCGAAAAAAAGGCACAAGAGGATGCGGATAAATTGGCGAAGAAGCAGCAGGCAGAAAATGAGCTGGCAGCCAAAGAAGAAGCTAAGAAGTGGCTTGAGGAAATAAAGGAAGTAAAGGAAAAGGAGCTTGAAGAAGCCAAGAAAAAGACCGAAACCGATATTGAAAAGGAAAGGCTGGAAGCCGAGAAGCGCGAGAAACAGGAACAGCTGGCAGCCGCTAAGCGCCTAGCCGAGGAGAAAAGAACCAAAGCAGCGGCAGACTCTTTGGCTGCACAACGACTCATTTCAGAACAGAACAGGATTGACTCTTTGGCCCGTGAAAGATCGGATGCGGATAAACGAAAGCAGGACTCACTGAATCTTGTTCAAATTGCGCAGGAAAACGAGCGAAAGAAGGCCAAATACGAAGAGGAATTGGCCGAAGCCAAAAGATTGGCCAATCTCAAAGCCACTCAGGATTCCATAGCCGAGGTTCGAAGAAAGGAAGCTGAAGAACTGGCTGTAAGCATCAACGATCAAAAGGCAGCCACGGCCGAAGAAGCAGAACTTCTGTTTCTGCAACTGAGAAAGAAGCAGTTGGAACAGCGCATAGCTCAGCTCAAAGGAAATGATGTGGAGGTGATAACCATGGAAGATATTGAAGAGCGCACCAAGAAGACTGCAGTTGTTGAAAACCCTCCATTGAACAGGAAACCGGAAGGCGTGCGTTTAATGGTTCAGGTGGCAACATCCGCCAAACCACTCGCCAAGAGCGATCCTCAGTTCAAAGGACAGGAGGTTTGGCAATACCAACAGGATGGTCTTTATAAGTATACGGTTGGCAACACTCAGGATTTTGAGGAAATCACTAAACTGCAGTCCGATTTGAGAAATCTCGGTTTCCAAGGCGCTTTTGTGGTAGCTTTTAAGGATGGAGATCGTATCAAGGTGTCAGAAGCGAGGGAATTGTTAAAGAAATGAGCATGAAATATTCAAGGGAGATACGTACGGGGTTCATTGCCGTGGCAACTATTTTCGCTTTTGTATGGGGGTATAATTTCCTTAAAGGGAATGACATTTTCAGTAGGCAGCGTGTGTTCTACACCACTTACGAGAATGTAGGTGGGCTTACCACTTCCAACTCGGTCACCGTGAACGGGTTCAAGGTGGGTCTGGTTAAAGATGTGTACTTCGAACCCGTCAATCGGAAAATGCTGATCGTTGAGTTCGTGCTTACTGCAGATAATTACGAGATTCCGAAAGGAACAGTGGCAACCTTGGTTTCCGACCTGTTGGGTACCACCAGCATCAATCTGGTAACCGGCACCGGAGAAGGGTTCTATGAGGAAGGAGATACACTTATTTCAGAAATTGAAGGAGCGCTGATGGAAAGCATCACCGATCTGTCTTCCAGTCTGGCATCCACCAAGATAAAGGCAGACAGACTGTTCGATTCGCTCGATTCGCTGGTGGGAGATGTCCGCGATGCGTTAGGTCCGGGAAACCACGAGTCGAACGTGAACACGGCCATTGCCGATCTTGCAGCAACCCTCGAAAACCTCAAGCATGCATCCAGCAAAATAGACGGTATTCTTGCCAGTGACGGAAAGTTGGGTAAGATCCTTTCCGATGTGGAAGCATTCACCAACACGTTGGACGAGAATAAGGATGAGATAGATAATCTGATGAACAATCTCTCAACCCTTTCCGACTCTTTGGCCGCTGCAGAATTGGCATCAACCATCAACAACGCCAATAGGACCTTCGAAGAACTGGCCATTGCCATGGAGAAGATAAACAATGGTGAGGGCACCATCGGTAAGCTGTTCAAGGATGAATCGGTCTACGCCAACCTGGAGGCGGCCACAGCGAACTTGGATAGTTTATTTGTTGACATCAAAGCGAACCCTAACCGCTATGTGCATGTTTCGGTGTTCGGTAGAAAGGAGAAGAAAGAAAAAAAGAAGTAAACGATAGACATGGAATACATTCCGCAAATACTGTTTTTGGTGATGCTGGTCGCGGGCTTTGGCCTTTTCGCGAAAAGTGCAATGCGAATAAGAAGAAACATCCTTCTTGGCAGAGATATAGACAGAAACGACAATTCGTCTGAACGATGGACCACCATGCTGAAGGTTGCCATGGGGCAATCCAAGATGGTTGTGAGACCCATTGCCGGAACACTGCATCTGATCGTTTATATCGGTTTCATTCTCATCAATATTGAGGTGTTGGAAATTGTGATAGACGGTCTCTTCGGAACCCATCGCATTTTCGCCCCTATTCTGGGCGGGTTATACACCGCAGCCATCAGCTTTTTCGAGATACTTGGTGTGTTGGTAATCGTGGCGTGTGCCGTGTTCCTTTGGAGAAGGAATGTGATGAAGATCGGACGGTTCCATAGTACCGAAATGAAAGGCTGGCCGTTCAAGGACGCCAACTACATTCTTATCATCGAGATCGTACTGATGACCGCTCTTCTTGTAATGAACGCGGCAGAGGCGAATTTTCCTGACGAGCATCGCGCAGCAGGTCCGTTCCTTATCAGCTCGCTTATCGCTCCGTTGTTTGCCGGTTTGAGCTACG
>JBFHEW010000259.1:0-4802 GCA_041583955.1 Bacteroidia bacterium
CAAATAAAGGATGACGGAGAAAATGCGGTTGTTCGTTTCGCGGAACTGGTCAAAATGGCGGGTGTAATAACTACCTGCAGGGTATGTTGCCAAGTGACATTCGAACCATGGTAAACCAATGCGGAAATAGTTAGAAAGGTACTCCCGAAGCTGCTCGAGGAACTGAAAATAGACGGTCTGTGCTTGGGTAAGATGCTCTTTCTCAAGCCAAAGGATCTTGTCTCCTCTGATCTCTGAAATACGCTGCTCAGTGACCCCTCTACCGATCAATGCCGGCTGGAATTCATTGAGCAACTCTTTGGTTTCTGCAAGAAGGCCGTTCAGAATGTCTTCAGGCAGAAGATCGTCCGTCAAGGCAATGGCATCGCGGTCCAATTGTTCGGCAATCTGTTCGAATAATGTGCTCAAAAGGTCGGTTGAAAAAGTGCGCAAATTTACTCCTCGCGGATCAGCATTTGCAGATTATCTTTCCAACCCAAAATCATATCATAATGAACATAATGGTGCGCCTTTCTTTTCTTCTACTTGTAGCATTTGTATTCACTGCCTGTAATTCGGATGACGGTGATGTTTTCGGTATCAACGATCTTCCTGGTACATACCGTGGCGCCATGAATGTGACCACCCCGGATTTCACCAACGCTCAGTATGAGGTAGTGGTGACCAAACTCGGTTCAAATTCGGTCAAGATCACCCCGTCCAGTTCTGCAGGTACAGAGTGGAATGCAACACTTACCAAGGTGCTTGGTGTTTACAC
Organism: Bacteroidia bacterium; assembly: GCA_041583955.1. GTDB lineage: Bacteria > Bacteroidota > Bacteroidia > UBA10329 > UBA10329 > UBA10329. The sequence continues at coordinate 758 of JBFHEW010000259.1, forward strand.
CTGCGTAAGCTGTGCGCTCAATAATCAGATCACCTTTACACAGGTGAGCGGCTCTATTCAGTTGGTTTACAACTATGACGACAATAACGAGCAGTTTGCCGGCATGAAGCAGTAGAACAGGGTGCTACTTGGTTGCACCACAGGTTTCGTTATAAGATTCGGAGAGTCTGATAACGCCAGAAAAGAAATCACTGAATCCGCTTTTGTTCATCTCATCGCATTCTTGATACAAAGGCATCAAGTATTTCTTGTAGTTCTTGATGCTAGGAATGAAGAGCGGACCGCCATCTACAGATGCTAAAATGTACTGTATGGTGTGTACACGGCCAAGTTCATTTGGCATTTTGAACTTATCTACATGCTTATGATTGTTAGACCAGATGGTGATATATCCTTCCGTGGAACGGAACATGTGTTGCCCACCTTTTTGCGGCTTTTCCGGATTCTTAGGCATTAGTTCCATTATGGCTCCCTCTGTTTTAAAAGCAACAGCCGTTAAACACTCTTTCCATTTAAGAACGGTATCTCTGCCATCAATCTGAAACGAGAGTTTTACCGGGTCATTACTCGATAATTTCATTTCAACCTTATCGCAAAAGATGGTGTCTTTCCGACCTTCTAAAACCACGAAATCGGGCCCGTCATATAGCTTTTTGTATTGCTTGGCTGTGCGAGGGAATTCTGATTCGCGCAATTGAGCGTTTGCAGCAAAAACGGAAAACAAGAAGAAGAGTAGGGGTAGGATTTTCATAAGGTTGGTTTTTGGTTGCACAATATACGTACACGCAATGTTTACACCTTCGCCAATTTCCTGCTGGCCCGGATGATGTTTTCACCCGTAGGGGTTTGCCGTGGCAAACCCGCATTCCGTGGCAAACCCGCTGTCGAAACCATTCCACAGGGGCGTTCCTCGGAACGCCCCTACAGATGAAACATGTCCTTGTCCCAAAGGCTCGGATTGTTCTGAATGTAATCCTGAATCTTCTGTGACTCTTCTTGATTGCGGATAATGCGGTCGTGGTAATTACGCTGCCACGCGAAATCTGTAGATATGGATTGGCGGATGCGGGAAGTGCAACTGGCCTTGAATACCCGAACCAACGAACCCAATGATTTTTGTGGTGATCGGAATGCCGCTGGCTCGGTTGGGGCGTATGGCCATACGCCCCTACCCACGTTGGCCAATGGAATCAATGGTTCGCCAATCACCACAATACCATGAAAATGATTGGGCATCACCACAAATGCATCCAACGATATTTCCGAACGCAATTCCGCTCCGCGCAACCATTCCGTTTTTACAATTTCACCCGCCTCAGATAATTGCATTTCGCCATCGGTTATTTCTCCGAACCACGGCAAACGGTCTTTACAAACGATGGTAATGAAATACGCGCCTTCGGCCGAATAATCGTAGCCCCGTAATCGGATGGATTGGCGGTTGGGTTTCATAGAATGAAAAATACGAAACGGACGTTTCAATTTCACCCTGTAGGGGCGTATGGACATACGCCCCGATGGACATACGCCCCGATGGACATAGGCCCCGATGGACATAGGCCAGAAACGCAATACGCCCATTATTGGAACGTTGGCAAATGGGCGTAAATCCTTACGCTCCTAAGGTATCACATGTTCCTCCTATACTGCCCACCTACCTCAAACAGCGCGTTGGTGATCTGTCCGAGTGAGCAATGCTTGGTGGCTTTCATCAGGCAACCGCCTTCTCAATTCCACCCGAAACGGCTCTGGTAGCAGCCGCTATAGCTGCTTTTTGAATAAGACCTTTAATAGAAATATCCTCATCCAATTGGTTCCAATGGATACCGATACCATTGGCAATGAGCCTGTAATCCTGAAGCTTTGCCTTTGACGCCTTTTTTAGCCGTGGAAACTCTGAAATTCTGACATTCAGAACTCCTCCGTTGGACAATACGATCAATATCAGATCAAGATCTCTATCAATGATCACATGTTTCGCTTTCACATTGGTTTCGAGAATCAATTTGTCCAGCGTGTCTGTTGCTCGTTTAACTGAAGTGCTCATTCCATTTGTCCTTTATGAGTTTTTCATGCTCAACAATTAATTTCCTATTTCTTTTCGCTCCTTCGGGCTGAAACCGTAGCTGTATTCTTCGGTTATCGGTTCCATCCACCATTTGGCCGCAGCATCGGCCTTTTCTATGTGCACATGTATCGGCTCGTTATTCTCATTGCTGAAGAAAAAGAAACGAAACCCTCCTACAACTATGACTGTTGGCATCTATACAAAGATAACTAATGGTGTCGCTACATGTTCCTCCTATACTGCCCACCAACCTCAAACAGCGCGTTGGTGATCTGTCCGAGTGAGCAATGCTTGGTGGCCTCCATCATTTCTTCAAACATGTTCTGGTTCTGGATGGCCCCTTGCTGTAATTTCTTCAGAGCCGATCTACTCAATTCCTCCTTGCTTTTGTGGAGGTTTTCCAGCATGGTGATCTGATACTGCTTTTCCTCTTCCGTAGCACGGATGACCTCCATTGGCAACACCGTTGGAGAACCCTTGCTGCTTAGGAACGTGTTCACACCAACGATGGGGAATTCGCCCGTGTGTTTCAGCGTTTCGTAGTACAGACTTTCCTCTTGGATCTTGCTGCGCTGGTACATGGTTTCCATGGCGCCAAGCACGCCACCACGTTCGGTGAGGCGGTCGAATTCCATCAGCACCGCTTCTTCCACAAGGTCGGTCAGTTCTTCGATGATGAACGCACCTTGTATCGGGTTTTCGTTCTTGGCCAGGCCAAGTTCCTTGTTGATGATAAGCTGAATGGCCATCGCTCTGCGCACGCTTTCCTCCGTAGGCGTGGTAATGGCCTCATCGTAAGCGTTGGTGTGTAGCGAATTACAGTTGTCGTAAATGGCGTAAAGCGCTTGCAGCGTGGTGCGGATATCGTTGAAATCGATCTCCTGCGCGTGCAGACTTCTACCACTTGTTTGGATGTGATACTTGAGCATCTGCGCCCGCGGATCGGCACCGTATTTCTGCTTCATGGCCTTGGACCAGATTCTTCGTGCCACACGGCCAATGACCGCATATTCTGGGTCGATTCCGTTGCTGAAGAAGAAACTCAGGTTTGGGCCGAATTCGTTCACATCCATGCCGCGGCTCAGGTAGTATTCCACAAATGTGAAACCGTTGGCAAGCGTGAATGCGAGCTGCGAAATAGGATTGGCACCCGCTTCAGCAATGTGATAGCCTGAGATCGAAACGGAGTAGAAGTTACGCACATTCCTGTCAATGAAATACTGCTGCACATCGCCCATCAATCGCAGTGCGAATTCGGTGCTGAAAATGCAGGTGTTCTGTGCTTGGTCTTCCTTCAGAATATCCGCCTGAACGGTACCCCGCACCTTGCTCAAAGCATCGGCTTTGATCTTGGCATACACATCCGCTGGAAGTACTTCATCTCCCGTCACTCCGAGGAGTAGAAGGCCTAGTCCGTTGTTGCCTTCTGGCAGCTCTCCTTGGTAAGCAGGACGTGCAATACCCTGCTTATCAAACTTGTCGCTTTTTATCTTTTCAACTTTATCAACTAGGCCTTCGGCCAAGATGTATTTCTCACATTCCTGATCAATACAGGCATTCATGAAGAAACCGAGCAACATCGGTGCAGGACCGTTGATGGTCATGGAAACCGAGGTCATCGGATTTGTCAAATCGAAGCCGGAATAGAGCTTTTTGGCATCATCCAAACAGCAGATGCTTACACCCGAGTTGCCCACTTTTCCGTAGATGTCGGGACGATGGCCAGGGTCATTTCCGTAGAGCGTCACACTGTCGAAAGCCGTACTCAAACGCTTGGCAGGTAATCCCATCGAAACGTAATGGAACCGTCTGTTGGTGCGCTCTGGGCCGCCTTCTCCTGCAAACATTCGTGCAGGGTCTTCGCCTTCGCGTTTAAAAGGATAGATACCGGCCGTGTATGGGAATTCTCCAGGAACATTCTCTTGCAGGATCCATCTCAGAAGATCGCCCCAGTTCCGGTATTTCGGAGTAGCCACC
>JBFHEW010000260.1:0-4799 GCA_041583955.1 Bacteroidia bacterium
GCAGTGCTAGGTTGGAGCGAGAAAGAACTGTATTCGAAACCGTTCGTGTCCTTTGTTCACCCGGACGACATCTCGTCAACCATGGGTGAGATTGAAAGACTATCCAAAGGTGCCATCACTGTAGGATTCAAAAACAGGTGGCTTTGTAAAGACGGATCCGTTCGCTACCTCGACTGGTCTGCCACGCCCGACCCGGAAACAGGCGAACTATTTGCTGTGGCCTACGACCTTACTGAGCTCAACTCCACACAAGAGAAGCTCGAGCAACTTTCTCTCAACTATCGAGGGCAATTGGAGGCAATAGATAGGTCTGCAGCCACGGTGGAATTCGACATGGAGGGAAACATTACCCATACCAATGAGAATTTCCGCGATCTGCTCGGCTATTCCGAGAAAGAACTTCAACATAGGCATCACAGCACTTTATTGGAAGCCAGCTATGCCAATTCGGCTGAATACGGTAAATTCTGGGAGCAACTGAGAAATGGAAAATTCGTTGCTGGCGAATTCAAAAGGGTATCAAGGTCCGGAGAGACCGTTTGGATCAATGGCAGTTACAACCCGGTACTCGATGCTTCGGGAAAGCCATATAAAGTGATAAAGATCGCCTACGACATCACCGATCAAAAAAGGGTTGAGAAGCTTTTGGCGGAATCAGACTCGCTGAAATCGGCCATATTGGACAACAACAATTTCAGCATCATTTCCACGGACACGGAAGGAACCATAAAAAGCTTCAACCGAACTGCCGAACGGCAATTGGGTTATAAAGCAGAGGAGCTCATTGACAAGCAGAGTCCTGCAGTCATTCATGATATTGATGAAGTCATAGCCCGCACCGAAGCACTGAATCAAGACCTGAAAAACAAGATCGAACCCGGTTTTGCAACGTTCGTGGCCAAATGTGTTGAAACGGACCAACCTGATGAAAACGAATGGACCTATGTACGGAAAGATGGTTCCCGCTATCCTGTGTCGCTTTCCGTAAGCTCGTTGAAAAACGAAAATGGTGAGATATTCGGATTCTTGGGTATAGGTCATGACATCTCTGATAAAAAGAAGGCAGAGCAGCAGATCCTTGAGTACTCACAGAATCTGGAGGACATAAACAAGGAGTTGGATCAGTTTGCTTACATCGTATCTCACGACCTGAAGGCTCCGTTGCGCGGCATCTCCACTTTAGCAACCTTCATTGCCGAAGATTATGCCGATAAGCTAGACGATGATGGCAAGGAACAGATAGACCTTCTGTTGGGAAGAGTGAGCCGAATGAACAACCTCATTGCCGGAATCCTTGACTACTCAAGAATAGGTCGCGCCAAACAGGAAAAAGAACCGGTTGATTTCGGGAGCATGCTGAAGAACGTGGTAGACCTCATTGTTCCCGACACATTCCAGGTTACTATGGCTGATTCTTTTCCCACCATTCACATAGAGCGCGTACTTATTGAGCAGATCTTTCAGAATCTTATAAGCAACGCGGTGAAATACAACGACAAGGAAGAAGGCAAAGGAGAAATAAGGATCGACTGTCAGGAAGATAAAAGATCATGGACCTTCAGTGTAAGCGATAATGGTCCGGGCATAGACAAACAGTATTTTGAAAAGGTCTTCAAGATCTTTCAGACCCTGAATCCGCGCGATACGATCGAAAGCACAGGCATTGGTCTTTCTCTCGTAAAAAAGACCATTGATATCTGGGGCGGACGGATCTGGGTGGAATCGGAGCCTGGAAATGGCTGTACATTCCGTTTTACCATACCGAAGGAAGGCCGATCAGCCTGATCAAGACATTTCAACTAAAACGATCACACTGGTCAAAAACTCCATTTCAGCCTGAGAAAAACACTGTTGCTCAGGTTCTGATACCTGTTCTCCAAACCGTTAGCGGTGAGTTCCGGAAAATCTGAGAAGAACAATTGCCCTACAAGAAACACATCCCAATTCTCAACGATGGAATAAGTGATTCCGGGACTTAAAAAGAGCAGGTTGGGGCCATAGCCGTAAATGGCTGAAAAGCTGATACCGATCAAAGGCGTAACAGGGTAGCTGAACGACACCAACGCATTATACTTGGTCGGCATGAGATTCTTTGCCGTGAGCGCAGAACCACTGAAAAAGGAAGCCAGTTTAAGCGGATCGCTGTCATCGAGTCCGTTACTATTGTACAAAATGGCCCCACTCAGATAAAACGAGTTGGTAAACGAGTAATCGGCTGTGATGGATCCGGTAACCGTATGCACACTATCGATAAACCCCTCGTACGGACCGAACCATTGCAATTCTCCTTTGAAACCGGCATTTCCAAGGTTTCCTGCAAAACCGAATCCAGCGGTGATATCGGTTCGGTACTGCCCGGCTATGAACTGAAAATCGTAACCCTTGGTATTGAACTTATACATGAACGCAGCTGTCGACCGATTCCAGGAGCGTTGTGGCGCCACCGCAACTTCAAAGCCGCTCATGTTCTTCCCAAAATACTGAAAACGTACCGCATCGCTCCCCGGTCGTTCTTCATAATCGAAGTCGATGAGATTATATGCATTGAAAATATCATTCGGATTCCAAGCCTTATTGATACCCCAATTGATGCGTTGACGCCCAACGCGGATGTCCACCTTCTCATTTCCCCAGGCCACATACAATCGGTCCAATGTGGTATTGAGATGAACAGGATTGACGTTGTTCCCAATGTTCCAACTCATGTCTATGAGACCGGCATCTGCACCCATTGCATTCTTCGCCACTGGCGAATTGGCCGTGGCGCCAGCATAAAAGAAACGTGTTCTCAGTTCTGCGGCAACCGTCATTCCTTTAACTGGAAAAACCTTCAGATTGAGGCGATTGTGAAGGAATTGCTCATTCGAATTCCCTATGAGCGGATTACCTGAAAACGAAACGATGTTGAGATTTTTCAGATATCCATTGAACTGAACGATCTCCTTGAACGTACGCTTCGGTTTCTTGACGTCAGTGCTGTCCTGAGCAAAGCCTGTGTCGCACAGAAAAATGGCGAAAAGCAAAAGCGCAGATGCTCGAACCGCCCTCAGCCATTGAGTAAAAAAGAAACCCACGAAATTCCGCGTGACCGGTGCCATCTGCGTTCTATCTCTTTTCGTCAGAAATAATCTTTCCGTCTTCCAACGTGATCACTCTTCTAGCACGGTCAATGACCCGTTGGTCGTGCGTGGAGAACAGAAAGGTGACGTGCTCTTTCTTGTTCAGGTCGGCCATTATATCCAATAGATCGGTGGTTGACCGGCTATCGAGGTTTGCCGTTGGTTCGTCTGCCAGAACGAACTGCGGTTTGGAGGCCAAAGCCCTTGCCACAGCAACGCGTTGCTGTTGTCCTCCGCTCATCTCGCTGGGTCTGTTGTTCATCTTATTTTCCAAACCCACGGCCTTTAGCAGTTCCAAGGCCCGTTGGTGCCGTTCCTCCTTCGGACGGTTCTGAAGTAGCATGATGAATTCAACGTTCTCTTCGGCCGTGAGAACCGGAATAAGGTTGTATGCCTGAAACACGAATCCGATGTTCTTCAATCGGAAATCGATGAGCTGATTATCGTTAAGGGCGGTTATCTCCGTATCACCAATGTGTGCTGTTCCGCCTGTTTGATGGTCCAACCCACCGATGATGTTGAGAAGCGTGGTCTTGCCCGATCCCGAAGGACCGACCACCGCAGTGAATTCGCCACGCTCAATTTCCAACGTTACGCCATCCAATGCGCGTACCTCCAGCTTTTCTCCCTGGTTGTAATATTTCTTTAGATCGTGTGTTCTGATGATTGCTGACATGATTTTCCTGTTGCTGATTTACTGAATGACTTCTTACTGATATGCTAGATGGCTCGTACTGCCTCGGCAGGCTTGAGCTGCAGTGCTTTTATGGCCGGATAAATGGATGAAAGAATGGCTGCCACCACCACCATGATGGTCACATTGATGTAAAAGGCAGCCTCCAGACTCGGGTAGATGGTGGTGGAAATACCGAACTCCTCCAATCCTTTTCCAACGATTGAAAGATCGATTCCCGCAGTCCCGAAATGGCTTACGGTCAGGAAGCCAAGAACAACTCCAAGCGGTCCTCCCACCAGCGAAATGAATATCGTCTCAACCACTATCATGAAGAACACCTTGGTCTTGTTCATTCCTACCGACATCAGCATTCCGAGTTCCCGTTTACGCTCCAGAACGGCCATGAGCATGGTATTGATGATACCGAACGAGAGAGCCAGCAGAATAATACCGATGATGATGTAGAGCATCTGTTGCATCATCTCATCGGCATAACCCAATTCGGGGGCAACTTCTTTCCAAGACCTGACCGAAAGATCTGTAAACGTTTTCCCGATGATGGCGGCCGTGGTATCGGCTTGCGACACATCGTTCAAAAGGATTGCTATTTCATGAAAACCGGCACTTTCCTCCAGCAAGCGGTTGACATCCTCAGAATGCACAAAAACGTTCATCTCATCGGCCTTTGAATTGGATGTTTTGTAGATGCCTGCCACGCGGAAAGCTCCAGTGACGATATCACCGTTATCCTTCTGAAAAGTGAGCACGATCTTTTTCCTCAGATCGACATTCAGCTTCTTGGCCAGCTTCCGTCCAATGATGACAGGGTTACGCTTCATACCAACGAGGTACTCTCCTTCCACCATTTTCCCGTGCATGGTGGTGACGGCCTTTTCTTTTTCCGGATCGATGCCGGTGATGCGCACGCCATAACCTCCTGTGGAGGACGAAACCATGCCATTCAGAACCACCCGTTCAGTGAAAGCCTTCACAGCAGGATTTCC
>JBFHEW010000261.1:0-4797 GCA_041583955.1 Bacteroidia bacterium
ATCAGGATTTGAACCGAAAGGTCTCGGATTTCCAAGAACATCGCTTCCTAGAATGCCCAGATTGAAGTTTGTGATGCTATTCGACCCTGCATCGAATGCAGGCGAAATGGATGAGTCCAACGCGAAGTTATTCTTCGATGGGTCTACGAAAAGTGGATTCTGATTGTAAATGATGGCCGAAAACTGATCACTGCTGCTCACATCGATCGGTTGGTCATCATTGAAATTGATGCGCATGAGGCAATTGTCGAATTTGAAATTGAATGGGGCAGCGAGGTTCCGGTCCAATCCTAATTCTGTCTGATTGTTACCATATATGATGCAATTGCCGAAATAAGCCCGTTGGAGATCATACGTGTAGACTGTACCGTCTGCTTCAACCCAGTTGTTAAGTAGCACCGCTGGGTTTTGGCGGTTTCCATTGACCCAATAGTTGGCAAAAGTGCAATGGTAGAAATCGTAGGAGCCTCCTCTGGTAAGAGCAGCAGAATACTGACCTGCATTTCCGAAAACGCAGTTGTATGCTTCAATGGTGGCTTCTATCGACAAGAGCGAGAATCCCGCCATATTCTCAATAATGGTGTTGGTCATCAGGAGATTGGGATTGCTGTTGGCGGCCAAGGAATCCACACGGACTCCGATGTTACCATTCTTGATGAGTGCACCATGTATCTCGTTGTTCAAACTGCCAGCGTAGAGCCAAATGGTGTTCCATTCGCCAGCTTGATCTTCATAGAAATCATCAAGACGGTCGCTTGCGAATACAACCTGATTCTGTGGCGTACCGTTCACGATGAGGGTGCCACCTTCATCCACAATGATTCCTGAACCTTTGTGGGAGTAGACCCTTGTTCCTGCTTCAATCGTGAGTGTGCAGCCTTCGGGAACCACAGCCCAGCCATAAATGACGTGCGGCATGGCCGATGTCCACGTTATATCGCAATCCAGAAAGCGATACGGACCTATCGGGTTATTGAAAACGTTTGGGTAGATGAAATCCGCATCCCAACCGAAGGCCACCAGATCCACGTCCTGAATAATACCATTCGTATTGAAAACAACGCTATCTGTTACAATGGCCGGCTCTCCGAGGTTGTTCGGGTCCAACGTGACATCAACAAACACGAAAAGCGAATCCTTTCCGGGAATGGAAATGTTGCTGAACGCGATACCCGGCACTCCGTCCACATTCATCCTGTACTTGGATTGTTGTCCACCGGCCAGCACAATGGAAGAGATCTTCACTTCCTCGTTGCTAGGGTTGTAGATCTTGAACTGGCGGGTGGCGGAGCCCACAGTGGTGAAAACCGTGTCGAAGATAACCGTGTCAACCGAGAAGGTAAGGGCGCCATCCGTGTTAAGGATGTCCTTTTTGCAACTGCTACTGAACAGAGCTATCGCGACAAGAATGGGCACGGCCCAATTGAGAATCTTCATATCCGGGCAAATATACTGAACGACCTTACTACGTTTTCAAAGAAGATAAATTGTGTGTTTCATAAAAGAAGGTTTTGTTTATCTTTGCGCTCCATTCTGAAAAACGAGTAATAATGAAAGAAGGAATACACCCATCAGATTATAGATACGTAGTGTTCAAAGACATGTCGAACGATCACTCTTTCCGCACCCGGTCATGTGCCGCTGCCAAGGAGACGATCAAGTGGGAAGACGGAGAGGAGTACCCGTTGATCAAATTGGAGATATCGAACACTTCACATCCATTCTACACCGGAAAAATGAAATTGGTCGATACTGCAGGACGTGTTGATAAGTTCCGTAGCCGCTACAAGACGCACCGTGCGTCTGCCGTTAAGCCGGAAGAAGAGGACAACAAGGAAGGATAAACCTAAGTGTCAATTGACTTTTTGGAGTCCCGTTCCGATATATCGGGACGGGACTCTTTATTTTCGAACTTTAGCAACACATGAATTACATCCTTTTTGACGATTCACGGGACGCGCTATTGCCTCTCACGTTCACCCGACCTGTTTGCGACCTTCGCATTGGCATTCTAACCATACGCGAAAAGTGGGAAATGATGCTGAACGCTTCCACCAGCACGCTTACACAAGACTATCTGTCTGTGAAATTTCCGCTGAAGACAGCATCTCAGAATGTTTTCATCAATGGAAGCGTTTGTCCTAACGAAGCGTTGGTTTCGGCAATCCGCGGATTGGAAGCGGATGGAAGATTGGTTCAAAACGGTAGATTGATCGCTGTAAAACTGGGTGACAATGAGGAATTGACGAGAGAAACAGCCACTGGTACCGAATTTTCCGAAGACCTCATCTGGATAACACATCCATGGGATATTTTCTCCAAGAACGGAGATGCCATTGCCTCAGACTTCGTCTTGCTGACCTCCGACCGTAAAAGCGCAACACTATCTGCCAGTAACACGGTCATCGGGAATGGCCCCATCTTTTTGGAGGAAGGCGCAAAGGCGGAGGCTTGCATTTTCAACACATCAAGCGGTCCGATCTACCTCGGGAAAAACACGGAGGTAATGGAAGGTTCCATTATCCGAGGACCATTTGCCCTGTGCGAAGGAAGCCAGGTGAAAATGGGGGCAAAGATCTATGGACCAACCACCATCGGACCTCAAAGTAGAGTGGGAGGAGAGGTGAACAATTCGGTCATTATCGGCTATTCGAATAAGGGACATGATGGTTTTCTAGGTAATTCCGTCCTTGGCGAGTGGTGCAATCTTGGAGCAGATACCAATAATTCGAATCTGAAGAACAACTACGATGAGGTTCGGGTTTGGAGCTATGAATCGGAGCGATTTGCGCGCACCGGACTGCAGTTCTGCGGCCTCATCATGGGCGACCATTCGAAATCAGGCATAAATACCATGTTCAATACGGGAACTGTGGTAGGTGTGAGCTCCAATGTTTTCGGGTCAGGCTTTCCACGGACGTTCATTCCATCATTCCAATGGGGTGGTGCTGCAGGTTTTACAGAATACAACAAAGAAAAGGCGTTTGCCACTGCCGAGCGCGTTATGCAGAGGCGAGGCAAGCGGTTCAGTGACGAAGATAAGAGCATCCTTTCGTCAGTCTTTGAACTGACAATTAAGTACCGGAACTGACCTTTTGACCGAAAACTGGCAATTTGAAAGTTCGGCACATTCCTTGACAATTTGGCCCCACAGTCAATGTAACTTTGCGCCCAAACCCCTGTTTGAATGAATGACCCATTTGAAGATATTGTTAACTTCTCCAATCTGATAGAAGAAGATTCGGAGTTTATTCCGTTGCTTTCTCCAGAGGATGAAGAGTATATGAATGCCGAGGAGATCCCAGAGTTGGTGGGGATTCTTCCTCTTCGGAATACGGTGCTTTTTCCTGGAGTTGTGATACCGATAACCATCGGTAGAGATAAGTCCATTAAACTGGTTAAGGAGGCATACCACAGCACCAAGATTATAGGTGTATTGGCCCAGAAGGATGTGGCCATTGAAGATCCCGAGCCGAAGGACATGAACCGTATCGGAACGGTGGCCCGCATCATCAAGATGTTGCAGATGCCCGATGGCAGCACTACCGTGATCATTCAGGGTAAAAGACGTTTCGAGGTTCGAGAATTCGTAGAAGTGACTCCTTATTTCAAAGGGAGGATAACAGCTTTTGACGAGATAAAGCCTGTTAGGAAAAGCAAAGAGTTCAATGCCTTGGTCGACTCGCTGAAAGACCTGGCACTTAACATCATCAGGCAGTCGCCCAACATCCCTTCAGAAAGCGAGTTCGCTCTCAAGAACATCGAGAGCCCTTCATTCCTGATAAACTTCATTTCGTCCAACATGGACGCAACGGTTGCCCAAAAGCAGAAAATGCTGGAAGTGGCCGATCTGAAGGAGCGCGCCATCATGGTTTTGGAACACTTGACCAAGAATCTGCAGATGCTTGAACTCAAAAACCAGATCCAGTCAAAGGTGAAGGTGGATATTGACAAGCAACAACGAGAGTATTTCCTGAATCAGCAGATGAAGCAGATACAGGAAGAGTTGGGTGGAAGTTCTGTTGATCAGGAGGTGAGTGAGATGGAAGCGAAAGCTGCCAAGAAGAAATGGACGGATAAGGTGAAGGACCATTTCCAAAAGGAGCTCGACAAGCTTGGCAGAATGAACCCTAGTGTAGGAGAGTATTCCGTTCAGATCAATTACCTGAATACGCTTCTTGAGTTGCCGTGGGGAGAATTCTCCAAAGACAATTTCGACCTTAAGAGAGCGCAGAAAGTGTTGGATAAGGACCATTTTGGCCTTACGAAGGTGAAGGAGCGTATCCTTGAGCATTTGGCCGTTCTGAAATTGAAAGGAGACCTGAAAGCTCCTATTCTGTGCTTGGTCGGTCCTCCCGGAGTAGGAAAAACCAGCTTAGGAAAGTCCATTGCCGAGGCCGTAGGAAGAAACTACGTACGTGTTTCGTTGGGAGGTCTGAAGGATGAGTCGGAGATACGAGGTCACCGCAAGACCTACATCGGAGCCATGCCTGGCCGCATCGTTCAGAACATCAAGAAGGCCAGATCATCCAATCCGGTGTTCGTATTGGACGAGATCGATAAGGTTGGGGCCGATTACCACGGAGACCCTTCATCGGCACTTTTGGAAGTGCTGGACCCAGAGCAGAATGGTGCGTTCTATGACAACTATCTCGAAGTCGAATATGATCTGTCGCATGTGATGTTCATTGCCACAGCCAACAGCCTGAGTACAATACAGCCAGCGCTCAGAGATCGACTGGAGATCATTGAAGTGAGCGGTTACACGGTAGAGGAGAAGCTGGAGATAGCAAAACG
>JBFHEW010000262.1:0-4791 GCA_041583955.1 Bacteroidia bacterium
AAGGACAGCTGGAGCCGATGGTCCGAGAAAACGGAGATCGAACCCGGTATCATTCCGCCTGGAACCTATGTATTGGAAGTTCGCGCAAGGAACATCCTTGGAGAAGTGAGCGAGATCAAATCGTTGGAATTCACTGTTCCGCAACGTTTGCTACTGCGATGGTACTTCCTCCTACTCTATCTGATCCTGCTTGTGCTATTGATTCTTGCCATCATCAAATACCGCGAACGGAGCCTAAAGGAAACCCAGCGTATTCTGGAGGAGAAAGTCGCCTCCAGAACAGCCGAACTGGAAAAGGAAAAGGTGAAGACTGAAGAATTGCTACTGAACATCTTACCACGGGACACCGCAGAAGAATTGCAGCGGCACGGAAAGGCCACAGCAAGGCATTACAATCAGGTGTCTGTTCTATTCACCGACTTTAAAGGATTCACTCAATTTGCGGAGAACACAAAGGCCGAGGAACTCGTGAATGAACTTCACCGCTACTTTGTTCGATTTGATGAGATCATAGGGAAATATCACTTGGAAAAGATAAAGACCATTGGTGATGCCTACATGTGCGCTGGTGGAGTGCCCATTAGAAACAACAGCAACGCCATTGCCATTACGCTGGCCGCGCTGGAAATAAGGGAGTTCATGAAACAGGTCATCGGTGAAAAACGGAAGAGGAACGAACCGATACTGGAGATCCGGATAGGAATCCACACAGGTCCGTTAACCGCAGGGGTTGTAGGGCTGAAGAAATTCGCCTACGACATTTGGGGAGATACGGTGAACACGGCAAGCAGAATGGAATCTTGTTCTGAACCAGGACACATCAATGTTTCGGATGCCACCTACGACCTGATACAGAAATACTTCGATTGCGAATACCGCGGCAAGCAGGAGGTGAAGGGAAAAGGATTGGTCGACATGTACTTCGTAACCTCGATCAAGCCCGAATTCTCAGAAAATGGAGACGGCATCACCCCTAATGCGAGTATCTGGGAATTGATCAACTGATCGGTTCGCCCCGCCTCTCCCTGCTTGCATCCATCTGGCAAGAACGGAATACCGAAGAGCCTTGCACCGATTGATCGACCATTGATCGACTCCAAAGAAAAAGCCTGACAGGTAAGTTACCTGCCAGGCTTTCAACGTACTGAAGTAACTGTTTCCTGTTCTTAGTCGATGATGATCCTCCTGGTGAAAACACCATTCTCAGTCTTCATATCGAGGAGGTAGATTCCTTTCGCTAGCGATGAAACATCCAAACCGTTAGAACCTGCAACAACAGCTCGTGTCATTACCAGATTGCCTGCCACATCCATAAGTCGGAGTTCAACGGTCGATTCGATTGATGCTGGAATGATCACGTTTATCATTTCGCTGGCCGGATTCGGGTACACCTCTACTGCTACAAGGTCTCCATCTTCTACGCCAACCGTTCCTATGGTGATCACCACTTCGGTCCTTTCACTTACGCACTGTACCGCCTCGGCTTCTACTTCCCAATCGTAGAAGTAGTAGTAGAATGTCGGATTTCCCGTATTGGCACCGGTAATGGTGGCCAACCCGTTCACATCATAAGGGAAGTTGACCGCAGCGCTGTTGTCGTCCCTCCAAAGTCCATGGTTGTTCTCCACCACGCGGAAACGGTAGCCGGTACCCGGAGTCAGATCCCAGTCGGTGAAGTTGATGCGCGATTCGCCAGAAGGAATGGTGAATGTTTCGGTCATTAGGTCGTTTCCGTTGGAATCTTCGATATAAACCGTGCGGTCACCAGCAGATTGCGTGTAAACCTTAACCGATTTCAGCGCCATGTTCTCCAACACATCGAAGATGAGGTAGAAACCTGTCGAGTTGTGGTAGGTTCCGCCCGAAGTCGTTCTGTCGGTCTTTGCTCCAAAGCCAATATCTCCGCCATAGGAATGCACTTCTTCAACCCAGAAAGAGGTCGGACTCACGGTTACTACCGGAGTAGTGAAGTTTGCCCCAGTACCTATCGGTGTAGTGGCCAGTTCCTGATCGTACCAGTTGAACTCGGTACCAACTCCAGTGGCAGTCAGATCCACCGTGCTTGAAATAGGAATCTGAACATCGTTTGCTACAGGAGCGGGCGCATCCAACACGTTCACCACAACAGCTTCAGACGTGAAGTCGTCACATGCTCCGGTAATGGTCACGTTGTATGTACCGGCTTGGGTCACCTCTACAGATTGGGTATTTCCCAATCCGTTCGACCACTGATACGCACTTGCTGCCGTTGACGTAAGCGTCACGCTGCTTCCTTCGCAGAAAGTAAGATCGCCCGAAACAGAGACCTGAGGTGTCTCGTCTGGCGAAACCTCTACCTCTACAGCAGCAGAAACAGACGAGCAACCCGGACCACCATTGGTGTCCGTAATGCGCACCATGTAGGTTCCTGTGTTGCTGATGGTAATGTCTTGCGTTTGCGCACCTGTTGACCACTCGTAGGTGTATCCTGCTCCTGGTGTCGCCAACAGATCCAATGTCTGTCCTTGGCAAAGAACAGTCGGTCCATTTGATGTGATGAATGCCTGTGGAGCCACGCACTGATTTTCGATGATGGTAAGGAATTGATTCGGAGCCGGGTTTTCAACCACCTGACGGATGCCTGATGATGGCCAATTGACCACCACACTATCGATCTGCGTGTTCTGCGCCAATCCGAAATAGGACGTGAGTGAGTTGCAGATGCCATAGCTTTCTCCAGAACGGACTTCGCGTACCTGCATACCCCATGGTCCGTACATTCTGACCACGGCACCAATGGCGCTTCTGTTGGAAATGGTTCCTTCCAGATCAACCGCAAGCCAATTGTTATCGTTTCCGTCATTGATCCATACAGCATCCGGTGTGTTGGACGGGTTCGTGTAGAGGTTGGCGTAGCTGCCATAGATATCAAGGAATCCATCATGGTTCAGATCCCCAACAGCCAAACTGTACATCCCGCTCGAACCGAAAACCCCAGGTATCCTTGTGAACGTTTTATCACCATTGTTCCTGTAAAGCGCATAAGAAGTACCACCGGAACCGGTAACGATGATGTCTACATACATATCGTTGTCAAAATCCCGCATCAGACCCTGTATCGGGGTACTTACAACATCTACAACTCCACTGCTACTGGTAATATCGGTGAATACTCCGTTGATGTTCTCCAGCACCATATTGTAGGTGTTATGGTTCGTGATGAATGCATCGAAATCCCCATCATTGTCAAAATCCTGAAAATCGGTTGTCCAAGACTGTGCACCGATGCGGAGTTGATTGAAATTGGTGAAGTCCTCCGCGTAGTTTCCGTTTCCATCGTTGATGAACATCTGATTGATCAACTTCGGATTGTCGGGCGTGGTGCTTATCTGTCGGCAGTGCGTTATGTATAGGTCGAGGTCACCATCCAGGTCATAATCTGTAAAGGTGGAGCCATAGTTTCCCGAACCATCCCAATCGGGCCAATTAGGGTTTGGTGTAGGTGTCATTGGAATGATGTTGTCTCCCGAATAGGTGAAGTTACCATTGCCATCGTTCTCCCAGATTCCACTTGGTCCCGTATCACCACACGAGAAGAAATCCAGATCACCGTCTGCATCCATATCTGCCAGATTCACACACTGGGTGGCAAGGCTGTAACTAGGCAATTCACTTCGTGTATAGGCGGTTCCAGTACCATTGCTTCTGGCGTAATCAGGCAAACTTCCGAACTTGTTTGAGAAAACATCGCTGAAACCGTTGTTGGTGGCATCGCCAACAGCCATACCCCAGGCAGAACTGTTGTCCATCTGCACACCTGTATCAAACAGATTCCAGACACCATCCATCTTCTGAAACTCGATCTTCAGATTCTGACCACTCTCCAGAACCACGATATCATCAAGTCCATCATTATCAACATCGTTAATGGTTACCGCAACCCCACTGTAATGGGTCGGGTCGCCAAGATTGGCCACTTGATTGGTGAAAGATATCTGCGCATGACCAACGCTGACCAAAAGGCAACAGCTGACGAGAGCGGAAAAGGATAAGTAAATCTTGTTCATCTAGGTTAAAGAAATTAGTTGGGTACTGAAAAGTGCTGCTGAAAGTAGTATTTCTGACGAAAAGCATGTGTGACAAGGGTCTGTTAGTGCAAAAATGTATGCGCCAATACATTTAAACACGGTAGTAAACCGCTATGAACCCCACTTCAGAGGCTTCAACAAAAAATCACAACTTTGCAATGCGTTACGCTTCAACCACCACCTTGAATAGAATTGAACGAAAAATGAAAGCAACACGAGTATCCATCCTGCTGGCACTGGTTGTGCTTGCCACACTGGGATGCAGGAAAGAAGTTTCGAAGAACATCGATCAGGATAAGATCTACACGCAGTACGAATTGTTCTATGACCAGACAGAGGATGTGACCTATGCCTCGGCAACGTTCAAGTTCAGTAGCGCCAACGGAACGAAACTGAAGCTTTCCGAGCCAAGCTCCATTACGGTTGATGGAGCCGATATGAATTGGCAGGAGGACCTCGGGTATTACAGGAATGAATTCAGCGGATTCAAGTCCACAGCCACGTTCAATTGGGTGGATCTGGATGGCAACTCATTCACAAACACCATTGATGTACGGGACATTGCGCTTCCGGCAACCATCAATGACCTGCATTTTTCCGATCCTGTAACGTACTTCAATTGGAACGGTTCGCCACTCGATTCAAGCGAGAGCGTAACCCTCACCATTGATGGACCTGGTAATACTGACACACGCAATTTTTCTATTGACACGGTGGGTGCAAC
>JBFHEW010000263.1:0-4775 GCA_041583955.1 Bacteroidia bacterium
GGTGCTGGTATAGAAAGATAAGAGAGTGGCAATGGCAAGGAGAGATCGTATCATCGGATGTTCGTTTTCAAATGCTAATGTACTTAAATGGTGAAGGATTGAGGATGTCAATCGAAAGCAGAACTTACGCGTTCAAACAAACGGTTGCTGTTCGTAAGGGTTGCTTCTTTCCACGATTCATTCTGGTCGGTTGATTCGTAGATGAATCATGCGGCAAACGTGTCGGAGCAGTAAAAAATAAAGACGAAAGTGTCGTTATTATCGATAAAAGGTTAATTTTAATCGATGAATGATTTCTGTGTAATGGGCGCAGATAGTTGTAACCAACGTTTGCTGGTATGCTGAGAGAACAAAGAAGTACTTATGATATTTTGGAAAAAGTAATTACGCCAACAGCACTTATCCTCATAGATGGCGACCTCGTGAAAACGTATCTGAATGCGGACGTGGAGTTCACAGATGAGTCGGCAAACGAGAATGTTGAAGCTATTTGGGATCTGATCAAGAACAGGAAAGTGTACCATCTGGTGGTGCCCGATTCTACCACTCTCATCACCGTAGAAGCACATCAGTACAGGAACCCTCGGTTCGAGTCCATTAAGAAAGGGGAGGCCTTGGTGATAAAGACACTGGGTCATCGCATTCTGGCAAAAGCCTACATGGCTGTGAGGAAGAATGGTTATCCCGTGCGTATTTTCGAGAACGAACAGGATGCGCTTAAATGGTTCGGGTCGATGCGCTCCAAAGAGCAGGACGTTTGATCACATCGGCTTTTTGATCCTGTCGTCCATACTCACCCCGGAAATGACCTCGGCCTTGATGCCGTCTGACAATCCTAGCTTCACGGCACGTTTTTCAAATACCTGAGGAGACGATTCCACTTCTACGAAGGTTGAATCGGGATGATTGCCAATGATGAGCCATGCTTCCTGAATGGCCAGCACACTGTCGCGTTTCTCCAGAACGATATCGGCATTGGCGCTATACCCCGATCGGATGAATACATCTTTCTGAAGTTCAACCTGGGCGGTTATCTTGAATTGAACAGCTCCGTTCTCGGCCACTCCTTTCGGTGAAATATGGTCCAACCTGGCGTTGAACGTGTGTCCTTCGAGCGCACCAATGGTAATGAGCAGGTCCATGCCTTCCTTTATTTTACCGACCTCACTTTCATCGACCTTACCCTCAAAGATCATTTCGCCCATGTCGGCAATGGTGGCGATGGTGGTTCCTTCGTTGAACGTGTTGCTTTCAATCACGGAGTTGCCTTCTTTCATCGGTACTTCGAGCACCATTCCACTGGCAGTGGAACGGATAACCGTATTGGAGCTGCTGCCCTGGTCTTTCAATGCGCCCTGCTCAATGAGTTGGAGGTTGCTTTCTGCCGCGGCCAATTCCTGCTTCACGTTCAGCAATTGGGTTCTCACCGGTTGAAACTCGGCCTCGGCAATGACACCTTGGTCAACCAGTTTCTTCTGTCTATCAAAATTCACCTGCGCATCCTGAACGGCCAATTGTGCCATTTGCACACGGTTCTTGGCGTTGTTCAGGCTCACCATATCAGGCACGATCTTCACCTTGGCAATGGCATCTCCGCTCTTCACCATTTGCCCTTCTACCACGTACACCTTCTCAATGATGCCCGATACCCGTGGTTTAATGGCCACCTCTTTTTTGGGCGATATGGTTCCGGTCGCCACCGTCTTCTTTACGATGTCCGAATGGAATGCCTGTGTGGTTTCGAAAACCACCGGTGGCTCTTGCGATTTATCGTAGAGGTGCCATAGTGTATAGCCGAATCCTCCTAGGATCACAAGCACCATCAATATTCTAACAAATGATTTCATGTTCAATCAGTTTTCAGTTCGTAAAGCTTCTACAGGTTTTATTTCCAGCGCCCTATAGGCTGGTATCAGTCCGGCCAAACATCCGGAAACGATGAGCACACCTAGCGCAATGACAATGGTTTGGAAATGGATCTCAGGGTTTTTAAAGGAATCGTCTTCGATCATCGGGCCGGCAAATTCCACGGCCCAAACACCCAACACGATGCCGATGTAGCCCGCAAGCGAGGTGAGGACCAATGCCTCCAACATGATCTGCGATACAATGCTCGCGGGACTGGCGCCAATGGCCCTGCGGATTCCGATTTCCTTGGTGCGCTCCTTTACAATTACAAGCATGATGTTGCTGATCCCGATAACGCCTGCCACCAAGGTCAGGGTTCCTACGAACCAGATCAGAAAATTGATGCCCGAGAATACGTTCGCATATTCCGCGTAGTCTTCTTCGTTATTGTTGGTTCCAAAGGCGAACTTATCATCGGGGTGTACCCGGTGGCGTTCTTTCAATACCTTGATGATCTTCTGTTCCATTTCAGCCACAGAAACGCCATCGGCCGGCAGGAAACCGTAGTAGCTTACCATATTCCCGTAATTGAACGCCTGCTGAAAAGAACTGAACGGGATGAAGATGCTCTGCGCGTCATCTTCTGCTTCGCTGCCCGATTTCTTGGTTTTAATGGTGCCTACCACTGTAAAGTAAACGCCATTTATGCGGATGTTGCTGCCAATGATCTCTTCGCCAGCATCGTAAAGGTCGTTTACAACCTTCGACCCGATAACGGCCACTTTGCGTTTCTCCGTTATATCGCGTCTGTTCAGCAAACGGCCTTCATTTGCCGAGAATTGCTGTATCTCCACAATCTCAGGGTAGTCGCCTTTTATACCATAAGAACCGGTGTGTATACCTCGCACCACGTTGGCTGCCCCTCGCCAGCCCCCGATCTCATTGCGCGGGGCAATGATGCGTGCTTCCGGTACCTGCTCCATTATGGCCTTCGTGTCCTCGTTATTCATCACGAACCAACGGCCAGCCGACAAACCTTTGTAAGGCATGGTGGTACGTTGCGTCCATACGTAAAGCGAGTTCGTTGCAAAACCTTGGAACTCGCTGGTAACACCATTCTGCAGGCCAGAGCCTGCCCCAAGCATGATAATGAGCATGAAAATTCCCCACAGCACACCGAAAGCTGTAAGTGCGGTACGCAACTTATTCGCACCCAAGGTGTCGAATACTTCCTGCCATCTGTCCGGGTCGAAAATGCTCATTCTTCTCTCAAGGCTTCGATTGGACTGATGGATGCGGCCTTGATGGCAGGTATCAACCCGGCAAGGGTTCCGGCAACAACAAGGATAATGGTGGCGATGCTGGCCGTAAGAAGGTCAACCTCCGGGTTCTGGAAAATACCGGGGTCTTCGATCATGTTGCTCACAGCTTCGAGTGTGAACACGCCCGCTACGAGTCCCAGATATCCGGCAATACTTGTAATGAAAATGGCTTCCATGATGATGAGCGACACTACGGAAAACGGGGTGGCTCCCAGCGCTTTACGTATACCTATTTCGCGGGTCCGCTCCTTCACCACGATCATCATGATATTGCCCACTCCCACAATGCCGGCAATGATGGTTCCAATGCCAATGATCCAAACGAATAGGCTGATGGCATTCAGCACATTTATCACCTGCATGAACTGGTCGGTGGTGTTATTGATCCACACTGCGCGTTTGTCTTCTGGAGAGAATTGATGCAATGCGGCCAGCCTGTCTCTGATCCGCTGCTCAATGACCAGGCTTTCTTCAGGACTGGCATCGCCAATGGTTGAACTGATGGCATGCACATTCCTGCCGCGGTCAAACACCATTTGCCCCACGGTCATGGGAATGTAGCCCCGCCTGTTGTCGCCATCACCTCCCGTGTCTTTGAATGTTCCTACCACCTTGAAAGCGATTCCACCTACATTCAGCAGTTTTCCAAGATGGTCTCCTGCCGGAAACAACTGCTCCTGTATCGGCAATCCGATCACGATCACTTTTCTACGTTCTTCAATGTCAATTTCATTCAGGAATCTGCCCGTTAGCATGGTTGCATTCTCGGCATAGAATTGCCCCGGGTGTGTTGAAATGAGTTGGTAGTTGCCCTTCTGGTCGCCATAGACCATATCCTTGGTACCTAGCCAAAGCCGCGATGCCACATTTTCCAAACCGTCCACCCGGCCGTTGTCAATTGCATCCATGTCATCATCTGTGAAACGGATGCTCCTACCGGGTTTCATTCCTTTGAACGGAATGGTGGTGCGCCCTTGGTATATCCATATACTGTTAATGGCATCGTCCTTGAATTCCTGCTCGAATCCGTTTCGCAGGCCGTTACCCGACCCGAGGAGGATGATAAGCATGAAAATGCCCCAGAAAACGCTGAAACCGGTAAGGAACGTTCTGAGTTTGTTCTTACCGATGGTTTCGAATATCTCCTGCCATTTATCGGTGTCAAACATGCAACGGTGCCGTTTGGTATGTGTCGCTTTCAATCAGCCCATCCTTCATCACAATGATGCGTTCTGTCTGCTCCGCAATGTCATGCTCGTGCGTTACGATGACCACCGTCATGCCTGTTGCATTCACATCTTTCAGCATCTGCATCACTTCGCTCGAGGTCTTGCTGTCCAATGCACCGGTAGGCTCATCGGCAAGGATCACCTTTGGTTTGGTCACCAACGCGCGTGCAATGGCCACGCGTTGCTTCTGCCCGCCACTCATTTCGCTGGGCAGGTGTTCGGCCCAATCAAGCAGTCCCACCTGTTTCAGGTACTCCAGCGCTATCTTGTTGCGTTTACGTCTTCCAACCCCTTGGTAATAGAGTGGAAGGGCCACGTTCTCCATGGCATTCTTGAAATTCACCAGATTGAAACTTTGGAAAACGAACCCCAACAA
>JBFHEW010000264.1:0-4743 GCA_041583955.1 Bacteroidia bacterium
AGAAAGTCCGAGTATCGCCTTCTTGAAACCCAACTTCCTGAAATAATCGGATATGCCCAGAACCACCGCATCATGGATCCTTTCGATCTTGGTGCGGGTATCCACGTTTCTCTCTTCTCCGATCAGTTCAAGGTTGCCATTCAACTGAAACGTGGAGGCGTGTTCTTTGAAGTGATCCAGCTCATGGATCAAACGTCCGTTGCTATCCAACGCCAACGAACCACCATCAAAGATCAATTCTGTCTGTGCGCCTACATGGTTCGTGTACAACACGGGCAGTCCGTATTTCCGGCAATTCTTCTCAAGGATGCGGATTCTGTCTTCGCGATGCGAAAAATCGAAAGGTGAAGCTGCAATATTCACCATGAGTTCCGGGCCGTGCTTCATCAACTCATCCATGGGGCTGGTGATGTACAACGGATCCTCAATATTCCAAAGGTCCTCACAAATGGTCAGTGCAATGCGTACGCCTTCCACCTCCACCACTTCAAATTCTCGGTTCGGTTCGAAGTAACGATACTCGTCAAAGATGTCGTAGTTAGGGAGGAGTGTTTTTCTGACCACCTGTTTCACCCGTCCATTGGCCAGCACGTATGCTGCATTGAAAAGCCTCTTACCGCTTTGGGCCTTGTTGCGCAATGGAGCGCCCACAATGGCCGTGATTCCCGCACACTCCTCGGCAATTGCATTGACGGCATGCTCGCATCTCAGAATAAAATCCTCGAACTCAAGAAAATCACGAGGGGGATAGCCACAGACCGACAGTTCGGAGAACACGATAAGCTTTACGCCATCCTGTTTTGCAGCACGGACCTCGGAAATGATCTTGCGAACGTTCTCCTCAAAGTTTCCAATGTGGTAATTAAGCTGTGATAATCGTATCAGCATGATATGAAAAAGCCGAAGCTCAGTGCTTCGGCAAAGTTATCCTTCGGGTTGGGAATTAGAAAAGGATTCCAACATTCAACGCCACGTGATGCAGATTGGTGCTCAACTCGAACGGGACCTTCTTTGAATAATCAGCAGCATCATGTTTGAACAGTCCTTCTTCGTTCGCAACCTGGCTGTCTTTCGGGTCCCTCATCAGATCAATGAAACCATTATGATACGACACACTCACCACCAGTGACGTGTTTCCAGAGAAGTTCCACTCAAAACCAGCTCCAATCCTTAATTTGATATTGGCGAACGAACTCTGATTGTATCGACCTTGGAACTCGCTTGAGGCTGCGGCATTGAACTGCTCATCCAACGCTGCTCCTGTAGAATCCAACGTGAACGACTTGAGGGCAGCACGGGAATCCTTGGTTCTGGCAGAAGCCAGCACCGACAGATCCACACCGAACTGACCGAAATACGTGAAGTATCCGATCTGATTGGTCATCAACTTCAGTGTGATCGGCAAATTCACATAATCGTACCTGTAGCTTCGGCTAAGCAGTTTGAACTCAGTGGTATCATCTTTGGCAATGTAACGGACATCGGCATTCGAGAAATCCAAGGCCGCCCCTCCCATCTTGTGTTCCAACCCGAAGGCAACTGCATAGTTGTTCGTGAAGGCATATTCTGCCATCATTCCATAACCGAACTTCACCTTGGCGGCATCCAGCTTTACGCCATCTGTGTTTGGTTGAAAGAAGTCAACCGAAGGAGAAAGGTTGAATCCGATCTTGAACTTCTTTCGTGTGTTGGGTCCAACCGGTACATCCTGTGCAAAAGCATCAGCCACAAACACAAACAGTATCAATGTCAGAAGTAGGTTTTTCATAATTTCGTCAGCTTCAATTTGGAACACAAAATTACACGATTATTCGGGCATGAGATTTAAACTGTTATCCGTGCTGCTGCTTTTTGTCATGGTCCATTCGGGCTGCAAGAAAGACCGGTTGGACGTGGATGTCAGCAATAGTGATGTACAACTTGAATTCAAACGACTGGATCAGGACCTGTTCGCACTGAATCCATCTGCCGGACAGACCAATACTGCAGAGTTGCACGCCCGTTATGGAGACTTTTTCGTGGATTATGCTGAAGGTGTTCTCCGCTTGGGCGATCCTGAATCGGAAGGTTTTCAGTTTGCGGTGGCCCAGTTCATTACCGATGAGAACATGAAAACGTTGTATGAAGACGTTCAGTTTGAATATGAGGATCTGTCGGGCATTGAACAAGACCTTACCGAGGCCTTCCGTTATTTCAGCTATCATTTCCCAGACAGCGTCATTCCGAATGTCGTATTCAACATTTCGGCATTGAATTACGCCATTGTGGCCACTCCCACAACCCTTGGCATTGGACTTGACATGTTCCTAGGGGCCGACTATCCTGTTTACCCGATGATCGGTCTCCCCAAATACATGTACGACAACATGAAACGGGAACAGATCGTGCCGCAGGCCATGAAAGGCTGGCTTCAATCGACCTACGAAACAGATGCCGTAAGGAACACTTTACTTGATTACATGGTGTTTGAAGGGAAGCTACTCTATGTGTTAGACGCCACGCTGCGCAGCAGCCCGGACTCTACCAAGATCGGGTTTTCCTCCAGCGCAATGAAATGGTGCCAAGATTACGAAGCCCGTATTTGGGCACACCTCATAGAACAGGAACTGCTCTATGCCACAGAATACATGAACATCAACAAATGGATCAATCAGGCACCGTTCGTTGCCGGAATACCCAAAGACTCACCTGGTAGGTTAGGTCAGTGGGTCGGATGGCAGATCGTAAGAAAATACATGGACGAAAATCCGGACGTCACGCTGATTGAGCTGATGAACAACCAGAACTCGCAGGACATTCTAACCCGATCCAAATACAAACCCAAACTCTGACATGAGCGAAACTTCACAGATAACATTCAACGTCACACTTGACGAAAACCAGATCCCGGAGAAGATAACCTGGCTGGCCACCGATGCTGGAATGGAAAAGGAACTGGACAGCAAGGCCATCATGATATCGGTATACGATACGGACAGTGAAGAAACGCTGCGCATGGACCTTTGGACCAAGGAAATGCGGGTTGACGAAATGAAACGTTTCTTCCACCAGACCATCGTGTCCATGGCCGACACCTTGCAACGCGCCACGAATGAAGACAGAATGGCTGCCGACATGCGCGAATTCGGACAGCATTTTGCCAAAGAAATGTTCTCTTGATCGGAATCATTAATTTCACGCGGTGAACTACGTTCTAAATAATTTGAACAATTGAGGTTGCACGCATATATTTGTGTACTTACAGAAAATCGACTTGATTTAATTCTACTGCTCTAATGAACATTCCTTCCCCTATCAAAGGACTTTCTCTGTTACTACCCCTGACCCTCGGTCTTTTCAGCCTCGCAAACGCACAGGTCGACCCGCTCATCTCAAACAATGGAGCCATGTTCTTCATCAATGGTGGGCCTAATGATTCGGCAGTGGTATGGGTTGACGGTGGAGTTGCCAACAACGACAGCCTCATGGTGAACCTTGGCAAATTCATCATCCATGGCGACTTTGTGAATAACGCAACATGCGGAGGCGATGGATCCTTCCCGCTGCAACTACCTGGCAACAACGGTCTGTTTGAGATCTATGGCGACTGGGAGAATAACGGAACATACCGTGCCGGTCAAGGAAAGGTCCGTTTCATGACCACCGATTCCATTCAAGGAACATCTGTTACCCGATTCCATGACGTAGACCTTATAGGCAACATCCGTAGAATTCAAGATAACGTGAATGCCGAAATAGATGAAACCGGAACACTGAAACTGAACAAGGCCGAATGGGCAACTGATTTCGATACGCTATGGGTGTTCAATACATCGGCAGGCGCCATTCAACGTCACACACCTTGCGACACCTGCGGATTCGTATCGAGCTTGCAGAATGGCAATTTGGCAAGAGCCACTGCACAAAGCATCCCATACCTATTTCCTGTAGGGTCAAGTCTCAATATTTCCCCGAACCAATTCAAGCGTTACCGTCCGGTGCAGGTCAAACCTGATTCAAATGCGCCAGACTGGTACCATGTAAGATTCGTTAATCGTGTACCTACCATCAACGGTCTTCCAGTGACCAACGTAAGCAGCGACATCTGCTTCGTCAACCCATGGTGGTATCACCGCATCAACCAGACAGGAGGTGCCAATGCCACAGCAGAGATCGCCTTATATTCCAATCCGTGGGAAGGAGATGAAGACTACAACGGCATGGCCAATTGGAGTACTGCCAATAACGTTTGGGAGAACATGGGCAACACTGCTTCTGCCGTAACCAATAACTTCTGGAAGCAAGTGGTACGTTACGATTGGGATGACTTCCAATCCTATCAGGATGATGCCTACATCATGTCTTTCAATGTTCCTCTCGAACCGGTTGTTACCGGAGACGATGCCCTTTGCGCCAGCATCGAAACGGTTTACACGGTACCTGCCAATGGTTCTGAATATGAATTCAACGTCATCGGTGGTACGATAGTGGAAGAAACAGACTACTCCATTACCGTTGTATGGAATAACGACAGCCTCTCTGCAGTTACCGGCACCATTCAGGTTACCGAAACCGTACCGAACAACCTTAACCCAAGCAACGGAGGTTGCGTTTCATTGACTGAGAACTACGATGTCGAGATCTGGCCATTGCCAGTGGCGTCCTTCAGCATCTCGACAGACTCCACTCTTCCTGGTGGTATCTTCGTTCATGACATCCTCGGAATGGTTGACGCCAGCATCAACACCAGTGAGTGGTATTGGG
>JBFHEW010000265.1:0-4738 GCA_041583955.1 Bacteroidia bacterium
ATCGGTACTGAATATCATTACCGGTGCCAACCCTACTACGCATGACGGTCCTTACTTCGACATTGTGGACGTACCAACGAACGGAGAGATCGGTGGCGTGCCATCCGGTTACGAACTATACTATTCATTCGACTACGGAAACGTTCATTTCATGTCTTTGAACTCCGAGATCGGAGCCATTTTCAGCGGCAACAACGATTGGATCGGGTCGAGCCCATTCAATACGTTCAACGGTTCTCCCTTTACAGATTGGCTACATGCCGACCTTCAGGCAAACGATAAGCCATGGGTGGTTGCATACTTCCACCAGCCGCCTCATACAGATGGTTCTCACGATTCTGACCAATTCTGGGAAGTTTACATGAAAGCGATGAGAGAAAACATCATGCCTATACTGGAAAGTTATGGCGTTGACCTTGTGCTGGCAGGACACAGCCATGTCTACGAACGGTCGTATCTGATAAACGGATTCTACCAGACACCAGGCAATTTCAACCCGAATGTACATGTGGTTGATGGTTCAAGCGGAAAACCATCTGACGGTACTCCATACGTGAAGTACTTTGACGGTCCCAACCCTAACCACGGCACCGTTTATATTGTGCAGGGAAATTCTGGAAGCAACGATTCGGACGCAAACCTCAATCATCCGGCCATGTATTACGGTCATGGATGCGACACCTGCGTTGGATCGACCATGCTTTACGCCCATGGAGACACCCTCTCTGGCTACTATCTCACCAAGGATGGCGAGATATTGGATGAGTGGATGATTCTGAAGAAGGAATTCCCAACGGGAGTGGAGGAAATGGAAGTGAAACAGGCCGTTTCAGGATTGGACGTTTATCCTAACCCTTTCAGAAACGAAACCACCTTTTCTTTTGATGTGAACGAAGAATTGTGGGCCAATGTTGAGCTAGTTGACGTGACCGGTAACCTGATTCACAGCTATCACAGCGGCCGCATGGCTCCTGGACCCAAGAAGTATATTGTAAACGCTTCTGAACTCGGACTTGCCAAAGGCGCATACCTCGTTCGGGTAATGACCGACAAACGTCCGGCCGTGGCCCGACTCATCAAGGTTGAATAAATGACATACAGATCAGTTACGATTGCTGCGCTTGTGCTGGTAAACACCGCCATGGCGCAGCAATTTCATTTCAGTGGTACCATTTCCGGCACAGCCGATGAGAATCTACGCGTGGTTTACCCTGCCGATCAATTCGGAAATACGAGGTCAGAAGAAATAGTTGTGCAGAAAGGTGCCTTTTCTGAGAACGTTACCATACCGGCTTCCGGCTGGATGAAGCTGAACTACCGCGACAAGGACCGCAACATTTACGTGTGGAAGAATGCCAGCTCGCTCAAGGTCGATTTCAACGCAGATCTTCTGGATGATGACGCCTCGGTGAATTTGACCGGAGACAATGCTGCCATCCACGCTTTCGCTGCGAAGATCAAGGAGAAATTCGGTTCCAAACTTAGTCTTGAATGGCTGAATGCGCAAGCAGCTGACGCCAGCAACATAGATGGGATGGAGATGGAGATCTTTGCACTGAGGAACGATGTAATCCGACTCCTGGATGAGCATAGTGGAACACTTCCCTCAGAATTCACAAAAGCCTACAAGAACCACATTACCTACTACTATTATCTCTCGTTGTTCAAATTCTCAGAATTGAAAACAGCCACGAGTAACATTCCGAAGGCCACTGAGATTCCGAAGGTTCTGATTGACGGTTTGGATTGGGAGAGAATGAACAAAAGCACTGAATTGGATAGTCGGTTTTTCAGAGAACTCCTCCTGCAGTTTGTGAATTACAAAGCGTTGGAAGCATATGATTTCATGAAATTCGCTGATAGGCAGTCTGTAGTTCAGGAGGCTTTCAATCTTGCCAGAGAAAACCTACAAGGTGCCTCGTTGAAGTACTTCCTTACCCAAACGCTACTGTCCAATTCAACGGGCGTGCAACCCTCCTTGTTGCGACAGATGCGCGACCACCTTAGCGCAACCGGATCTGCCGAGGACATGGTAAAACTCGTCAACGACAGTCTTGGAGAGCGCCTCAAGGCAAAGGATGACGAAGTGAAAATAGCGCTGACCGATGCACAACCGGGAGCCGATGAGATTGAACTCGAACTGGAGGGCCTTGACGGAAAACCGTTCAAACTCTCTGAATTGAAAGGCAAGGTGGTTTACTTGGACATCTGGGCAAGCTGGTGCGGTCCGTGCAGGAAGGAATTCCCTCATTCAAAAACCCTGAAGGAAAGCCTGACCAAGAAAGAGGCCAAGAACATTGCTTTTCTCTACATTTCCATCGACAATACGGAAACGGTCTGGAAACTGGCCATAGAGCAATTGGGCATTGAAGGCGTTCATGGCCTATCAAAAGGCGGCTGGGGATCGGAAGCAACAGAAAAATTCGGAGTACGAAGCATTCCTCGATACCTGATCATTGACAAGAAAGGAAAGGTCGTTGACGAAAACGCACCACGACCAAGCGACCCGCGCTTACTTGAGATCCTACAGAAACTGGCCGCGCAGTAGGCTCATTTCACATGGATATCATCTCCTAACCAATTCTGCCCTAAAATGAGTTTGTGCTCGTTTTCTGACAGGTCGGCCAGCACACAATTCACCTTTCGGTATTCCCATCGGGTGCGGAGATCTACCCCGATCTCCAGCAATACCGTGTAATGTTTTTGACCGTTCCAATCCACAACTCCGCTCACGGTTGAATTCACTGTCCGCCCAGCCCCATCAGCATTCTTGAGTTTAAAACTGATCTGCTTGGTCACGTTCTTCTCCTTCGGAAAAGAGGCATTCATCACGGCAATACTGGATGCGTTGATGATGGTATGGACAGAACCTGTGTCCAAATTGGCTTGCCACAACACGTTCGATTCCTTCACTTGTACCATTTCGACCGGAGCAAGATCGATCTTCTGAGCGCTTACAGTGATTGAAATAAGAATGAAAGAGAAGAGAACGAAACTGTTTTTCATGCTGACCGGAATTTATTTCAACAAAAATAGCAACCCCAGACAACCACCTGCTTCTGTCACCGTCTTACAGGCAGACATTCCACTTTTTCCCGGGGGAGTTGAGCGCGAGATCATTGGATCGAACCCTTAGCTCCCTTTCCTTTTGGCTTAACTTTGAAGTCTGAATTTCCTTGGCCACATATACCTTACCCCCAACGATGACGAGATACTGCTCGGTAATTTCATTGCCGATTCGGTGAAAGGAGATCCGAGCAGGCTGTATTCCGGAAAGGTGGTAGATGGCATCCGGTTTCATCGTGCCATTGACGAGTTCACAGACCGCCATCCGTTAGTGAAAAAGGGCGTTGCACGCTTCCGAGAATCCCAATCGCGTTACGCCACCGTGGTCATTGATGTGATCTACGACCACATTCTAGCAAGTAACTGGAACGAATTCCATGGTACGGAACTGAACACGGTTACGACCTCCGTGTACCAGCGGCTAGAGGCACAGAGCGACCGCTTTCCAGCACAGGTGAATCGATATTTCCCATACATGAAAGCACAGAACTGGTTGTTCAATTATCAATATGAATGGGGAATCCTAAAATCGCTTGAAGGACTTGACAGACGGTCAGCCAACGACACGCAAATGCATCTGGCTTTGGATGTCTACAAACGATCGGAGGCATTGTTCTTAGACGAATTCAGGCAATTCATAGCCGATGCACGGGACATGTCAGACCGCTATTTTTCGGGTCTGAGGGACGTGACCTGAATCAGGCTTACCCCTTTGTAGTAGTAACCCAGTATCTGGCTGTAATTGTAACCGGTTTCCGCCATTTTCATGGCGCCTTGCTGACAAAGCCCCACACCATGTCCGTAGCCACGCCCCTTGAATTCGGCCTTTCCATCCTTCAGGGCAAGGTCGAAAAAAGTAGACCGCAACTGCAGTAGTCTTCGCATCTGCGAAGTCTCGATGGAGTCGGTTCTGAACGTGAAATACTTCTCACGGTCAGGCTGCAGGAACCCCCACTCCCCCACTTCAGACCCTTTCGCACTGAACCCCAGTTGTGTAAAGAGTTCTTCTGTACTCATCGACTTATCCCACACCGCACTTCTACCACCTAGGCAAAAGGTGTCCTGTACCGAAGTCAAGTAAGACCGCGACTCCATCCACACATCTTCAGAATTGGCCGTCTGCCCGCCACAATTGGCATGGAACGCGCTCAGTATGAGCTCGTTCTTGCCATCTACCATCACCAGACCGCTCGTTGCCGAGGTAGCCTTCATCACCTCATTCGTGGCCGGTTTAAAACCAGAGTACACCTGGCAATGTTCATGATCGCAAAGGTCGAATCCATTCAATGCATGTCGCACGAGGTTTCTGGCAGCGTATGTCCTGCAAATGATGCTCTGAATCTTGTAGTACTCCTCTGCTGCACCAAAGCCCACCTCCGATTGAACCACACGGGCAACGTACCGTTCAATACTTACATGGTTCACAAGTTTCAGGAATCCTCCATCAACCGATACGGACAGCCTATCGAAATAACTGTGGTCGCGCTTACCGTCATTGAAGCGAATACGGAAATTCGGGGAATTACCCGAGCCCACGATCATCAGCGAAGCAACGGTATCATTGAGGCCGTATGCCGATTTAACCAGCAGCTGATCTCTCACAACCGAAACGGAAATCGCATCATCCGACCTGAAAACATAGACCGTGTCGCTGTTGGAGTTCAATATCACA
>JBFHEW010000266.1:0-4662 GCA_041583955.1 Bacteroidia bacterium
ATGTTTCCAGCCTTGCGCTGTAAGCGGAATGATCTGATCGTGAGAAACCAAATTATAGCCGTCTCCCTTATCGGTGATGTGTCCGATGACGCGGATGGCAGGGTTATCCTTAATGCGCTCGTAGTCTTTCAGATCAACGGTGAATAGGAGTTCGTAATCTTCGCCTCCATTGAGGGCGCAGACAGTGGTATCAAGATTGAGCTCCTCTGCAGCGATGGCCGATGTATGGTCGATCGGAAGTTTTTCCAAGTAGATCCGACACCCTACCTCACTTTGCGTACAGATGTGCATGAGGTCGGAACTGAGTCCGTCCGATACATCGATCATGGAAGTGGGCACCACTTTTTCGAGTTCGAGAATATCCACGATATCGGCTCTCGGCTCCGGTTTCAACTGGCGCTCCAACACGTAATCGTGTCCTGATAGGTCGGGCTGTATCTCCGGGTTTTCCTTGAAAATGGCTTTTTCACGCTCCAACAACTGAAGCCCGAGGTAGGCCGCGCCCAGATCGCCAGAAACGCAGATGAGGTCGGTTTCCTTTGCTCCGTTCCGGTAGGCAATGATGTCTTCGTTCGCTTCTCCAATGGCGGTGATGGAAATGGTGAGCCCCGAGATGGAACTGGTGGTGTCTCCACCTACCAGGTCAACGTTGTATTTGTCGCAGGCAAGAAGGATTCCGGTGTAAAGTTCGTCTATGGCCTCTAACGGAAAACGGCTCGAAAGCCCCAACGACACCGTGATCTGCGTTGGTTTTCCGTTCATGGCATAGATATCGGAAAGGTTTACGGCCACCGCCTTGTAGCCCAAGTGTTTGAGCGGAACATAGCTCAGATCGAAGTGGATGCCTTCCATCAGCAGATCGGTGGAAATGAGTGTTTTCTGCTTCCCAGTGCCCAGCACGGCTGCATCATCGCCAATACCCTTGACGGTGCTTTTCTGGTTCAGTTCTACACTCTTTGCTATGCGATCAATGAGGCCGAATTCGCCCAGTTCGCTCAGTTCTGTTCTGTCTTTGTCTTCAAGCATGGCGCAAAGGTCGTAAATGGAACGGGGATATTAATGGAACACGGATGCCACGGATAAAACTGACTGAACCTGATTTGGAAAATAGGAATAAAAAAAGGGCGTATTTCCATACGCCCTTACTCAATTTCAACTGAGGTTGATCAGACCTTGCCCAGTTTCTTACGCTCGTGCTCTTTCAAGAACGTCTTTCTAAGACGGATGGATTGTGGTGTTACTTCCACGTACTCATCTGCCTGAATGTATTCCAAGGCCTCTTCCAATGAGAATTTGATGGCAGGTGCAATACGGATCTTGTCATCAGCACCAGAAGAACGCATGTTGCTCATCTTCTTGGTCTTGGTAAGATTCACGATCATGTCGCCTGCGCGGGTGTTCTCTCCAACCACCTGTCCTTCGTAGATCGGGGTTCCCGGATCAACGAAGAATTTACCTCTGTCCTGTAGGTTGCTCAAGGTATAAGGAATGGCTTCTCCTGGTTCCATCGAGATCAACGAACCGTTCTGGCGTCCCGGAATCGGTCCTTTATACGGTTGATATTCCTTGAAACGATGGCTCATGATGGCCTCTCCGGCAGTCGCTGTCAACAATTGGTTTCTGAGACCGATGATGCCACGCGATGGAATGGTGAATTCGAGCAGCATGCGGTCGCCTTTCGGTCCCATGTTCACGATCTCTCCTTTTCGGTTCGTTACCATTTCAACGGCTTTTCCGTGTACTTCTTCTGGAAGGTCGATGGTCAGGTCTTCAACCGGTTCGCATTTCACGCCATCAATTTCTTTGATGATGACCTGCGGCTGACCGATCTGCAATTCGTAGCCCTCTCTTCTCATGGTCTCAATAAGGACCGAAAGGTGAAGTACACCTCGTCCGTAAACCTGGAAGCTATCGGCCAGATTGGTGGTTTCCATGCGGAGTGCGAGGTTCTTCTCCAACTCCTTTTCCAAACGCTCACGCACGTGACGTGAGGTAACGAACTTTCCTTCTTTACCGAAGAAAGGCGAATCGTTGATGGTGAAAAGCATGCTCATGGTAGGCTCATCGATGCTGATAGGCGCCATTGCTTCTGGGAATTCGGCATCGCAAATCGTATCTCCGATCTCAAATCCTTCCAATCCTACCAAAGCGCAGATCTCTCCCGCCTCAACCTCTTCCACTTTTATCCTACCCATTCCTTCAAACAGGTAAAGCTCCTTCAGTTTTCCTTTTGTAGTGGTACCGTCACGTTTTATCATGGCTATCTGCTGGCCTGCTTTCAGCGTACCTCGGTACAGTCGTCCAATGGCAATACGGCCTGTGTATGGCGAGTGGTCCATGGAAGTGATCTGCATCTGAGCAGCACCTTCAGCCACTTTCGGGGCCGGGATGTGCTCTATCACCTGCTCCATCAGGTAATCGATGTTGCCTGTCGGTTCAAATGGTTCCGGACCCATCCAACCTTGCTTGGCCGAACCGAAAACGGTTGGGAAATCGAGCTGGTCCTCGGTAGCCCCAAGGTTATACATGAGGTCGAAAACGGCTTCCTGTGCAATGTCCGGTGTGCAGTTCGGCTTGTCTACCTTATTCACCACAACGATCGGCTTCAGACCCAATTCAATGGCCTTCTGCAACACGAAACGGGTCTGCGGCATCGGTCCTTCAAAGGCATCTACCAACAGAAGTACGCCATCGGCCATGTTCAGAACACGCTCTACCTCTCCTCCGAAATCGCTGTGACCCGGGGTGTCGATGATGTTGATCTTGGTGTCTTTCCACTTCACGGCCACGTTCTTGGCAAGGATGGTAATTCCGCGCTCGCGCTCGAGGTCGTTGCTATCCATTACAAGTTCACCCATGACCTCATGGTCTTTGAAAACTTTGGCAGCGGATAGGATCCTATCGACCAACGAGGTTTTTCCGTGGTCAACGTGGGCAATAATGGCAATATTTCTTAATGATGTCATGTCCTTGAAAATCAGCGCGCAAAAGTACGGTTAAGTTTGTGGCGAAAATCACACGGTTGAAATATGAAAAATCCTTCATCATTTGTTCGCTATTCGTTCTTGATCTCGTTGGGATTTCTGTTTGTTGGTATTCTCTTCACCATGACCGGGTGGCCTGCGGCCGAGCTGTTTTCGATCATTGGAGGGGTCGCATCGCTTGTTCTATACGGCCTGTTCAGCCGGGTTTCAACTGGCCGTGTTCGCTCGGTGTATCCGCGCCATGTGGCTTTCGGTGCATTGGTAGTAGCACAGATCCTCAGGTCGTTGCACATAGCTGCCGGCTCCTATTTCCTGCTGGTTGCATTGGCGGCTTTCATCATATGGTTGGCATGGTCGGTACTGGAGCAACTTCCACCGACCGAAAACGATTGATCGCATCCGTAGGCAGATCCGCTCCGGATGGTGCCCGAACCGGACAGATATATATCGTGCATGATATAGGATAATCTCCATCTTTGCAGCATGAGCCAAGGCAAACTCATCATTTTCTCTGCCCCAAGCGGATCGGGCAAAACAACATTGGTCCACCACCTGCTCTCGAAACCCGAACTCAAACTGGCCTTTTCGGTATCTGCTACCAGCAGAGAAAAGCGTCCGAACGAAGAGAATGGGAAAGACTACTACTTCCTGAGCCCTGAGGAATTCCGGAACCGCATCGGAAAAGGCGATTTCCTGGAGTGGGAAGAAGTGTACGAGAACCAATATTATGGCACCCTCCGATCCGAAATTGACCGCATTCATACCGAAGGCAGAACCGTGATATTCGATGTGGACGTGGTAGGAGGCCTCAACATAAAGAAGCAGTTCGGACAGGCGGCTTTGGCCATATTCGTTCAGCCGCCATCGCTCAACGAACTGGAAAACCGGCTCAAGAA
This sequence comes from Bacteroidia bacterium, assembly GCA_041583955.1. Classification (GTDB taxonomy): domain Bacteria; phylum Bacteroidota; class Bacteroidia; order UBA10329; family UBA10329; genus UBA10329. The sequence goes on from JBFHEW010000266.1 coordinate 3,881, forward strand.
GCGGTCTACAGAAAGCGATGAAAGTCTGGCAAAGCGCGTGGCAAAAGCAGAACACGAACTGAGCTTTGCTAACAGATTTGACGTGGTAGTGGTGAATGATGACCTGGAAGATGCCAAAAAGGAGTCTTACAGATTGGTTGCCGATTTCGTGAAATGAAAAAGGTCGGGCTCTTTTTCGGTTCGTTCAACCCCATACACATTGGGCACATGATCATTGCAGACCATGTTGCCAACCAGACCGACCTGAAAGAAATATGGTTCGTGGTATCACCTCACAACCCGCTCAAGAAGAAGAAAAGCCTGCTAGAAGGACATCACCGCTTGGCCTTGGTGCAACGGGCCATTGAGCACGACATGCGATTCAAAGCCTCCGATATCGAGTTTCAACTGGATCGGCCTTCATACACTTCTGTTACCCTTGCTTACCTGAAAGAGAAGCATCCGCAGGTGTCATTCTCATTGATAATGGGCGGTGATAACCTGGCCTCGTTGCCGAAATGGAAGAATTACGAAGTTATTCTTGAGAACTATCCCATTGTGCTTTACAAAAGGCCCGAATACGATGCGTCTGCCATGCTCGAACAGGGCAACATCACGGTGCTCGATGCGCCACAGATGAACATTTCATCGAGCCACATACGGCAACAGATACAGGATGGGCACAGCGTGAAATACCTGATGCCATACGAAGCTTGGCGTTATCTGGACGAAATGAACTTCTACAGATAAGCCAGATAGTATTACATTTAATTCGTCTATGGAAGAATCAAGCAACCTGATAC
>JBFHEW010000267.1:0-4648 GCA_041583955.1 Bacteroidia bacterium
GACTTAACGCCACGATCTCTCCCTGCGAAACAACGCTGACGCCATCAGGAATGTGCTGCGCGATCTTATCTGCCAACAACGGATAGTGCGTGCATCCAAGTAGAATGGTATCGATCTCAGGGGCTTTGCCCATCAACTGATCCACGTACTTCTTCACAAAATAATCCGCTCCCTGACCAAGATGTTCGTTATTCTCGATCAGTGGCACCCACATGGGGCAGGCCTGCTGATGTACCTGCAACTGCGGGAAGGTCTTACCGATTTCGATGGGATATGATTCTGACATCACCGTTCCCACCGTTCCGAGCACCCCTACTTTATTGGTGGTGGAGTAATTGCCTATCACTTCTGCCGTAGGTCTTATCACCCCTAGTACGCGAAGCTTCGGATCCATCTTCGGCAGGTCCTTCTGTTGAATGGTCCTGAGCGCTTTTGCCGATGCTGTATTGCAGGCAAGTATCACCAACGGACAGCCGGCATCGAAGAGTTTGAACACACATTCGCGGGTGTAGGTATAGACACTTTCAAAGGAGCGTGTTCCGTAGGGCGACCGCGCATTGTCTCCCAAATAGAGATAATCGTACTGAGGAAGATGAGCCGCCATTTCTCGCAGTACCGTGAGGCCTCCGTAGCCAGAATCGAAAACGCCTATTGGTCCTTTGTCCATTTGTCCGTTCAAATACGTCACCCTTAACTTGTTCAGGGTCTATCTATCCAGATGCTTGATCCGCCTAAGACCAACAGCATGACTTCCATACTGTTCAGGTCAAAAAAAAGACCCGCCTTTGTAAGACAGGTCTAATTATAGTCAATTGTTGGGAAGTGCGCTGGATCAAAGACCCAATTTAGCCTTTACATCGGCCATCACGTCTTCCGTATCCTTTGCATAGAGAAGAACGCCTACAGAGCTATCGAATACATAGGTGTAATTCTTAGCCACCGCCACTTCATCAATTGCCTTTCTGGCCTTATCGATGATAGGAGTAAGCACTTCCTGCTCCTTCTTAGCGATCTCATCCTGAGCTTGCTGTTGGAACTCTTGGATCCTTCTTTCCAATTCGGATATCTCACGGATCTTCGTGTTTCTTACCGTAGGGATCATGTCCTTTTCGGTCTGTTGGAAATTGGCCACTTTGGTCTCATACTCCTTGGCCATGGCCTCCAGAGCAGCTTGGAATTCCTTTGCGAAGGCTTCCAGCTCCTTTTCGGCTTTGGCCTTTTCTGGCATCAGCTCAAGCAAAGCAGCGGAATCTATATGTCCGAACTTCTGCTGAGCAAAGCTTGGAGCAGCTACCACAAGGGCAACAATCACAACTAGTATCTTCTTCATTTTTAGTGTTTTTCGGGGCGCAATATTAGAAATTATTTGGTCGTCTTGGTTGTCTTGGAAGAGTAGCCCAGCTCATCCAGTACGTCTTCACTCAGGTCGTATTTCTCTGAGGTGTATAGCATTGTAAGTGTTCCGGCCTTATCGAAGATGACGGCATAGCCTCGGGCATCTGCAATTTCCTTGATGGCGGCATATACCTTATCCTGGATGGGTTTGGTGAATTGCTGCCTCTTTTGGAAAAGGTCGCCTTGGAACCCGAAGCGCTGCTTCTGCTTTTCCTTGGCCTCTTTTTCCTTCTCAATGATCTGCTCCTCACGCTTGCGCTTCATGTCTTCGGTAAGAAGTATCTGCTCTGCTTGGAAATCCTTGTACATACGATCTATCTCGGCATACATCTTTTCAATCTCATCCTGCCATTGCACCGAGATCTCGTTGAGTTCCTTTTGCTTGTTCTGGTATTCCGGAATATTCTCCAGTATGTAATTGGAATCTACATAGCCAAAGCGCTGTGCGCTTGCACTGAGAACAAAACCGAATGCGATTAAGGTTAGGGCTATTCTTTTCATGCTTATATGGTATTAGAATTGTTGTCCGATAGAGAAGTGGAACTGACCCGGTGCCATGTCCGGTCTACCTGGTACATCGTCAAACCTCCAGCCATAATCCAGTCCGAGCAATCCGAACATTGGAAGGAAGATACGAACTCCGACCCCCGCTGATTTCTTAAGTTGGAAGGGCTTGAATTCGTTGAACGTGAGCCACGAATCGCCTGCTTCGGCAAAGGCCAGGACGTAGACGGTTGCCTGTGGGTTGGGCGATATCCGGTAGCGGAGTTCAGCGCTGTATTTGGTGAAGATGGTTCCTCCGAATGATTCCGAAAGGGAATTGTTGTCGTAACCACGAAGCGCCACGATCTCTCTACCATCGAGACCGAAACCACTGAGGCCGTCACCTCCCACAAAGAATCTTTCAAACGGTGATACTCCAAGTTGTCTGTTGTAAAGTCCGAGAAACCCGAACTGCATTTTGGTCTGTATGACCAAATTCTTTGCCAAACTGATATACCACTTGGCATCGAACTTCCATTTGTGGTATTCTATCAGTTTGTATTTCTCGGAATTGGTGGCTGTTCCGTAATCCAATCCTGTGAAGAGCGAGAATGGAGGCGTCAGTTCCACGCTACCGGAAAGCACCGATCCGTAGGTAGGGAAGATCGGATCTCCTATCGAGTTACGAGAAATACTCAAGGTGTAACTCACCGTATTGGAGTTACCATCGTTGAAGCCCGGAATAAGCTGATAATTGTCAAGAATATAATTCTGATAGCTCAACTCATGCTGCATCAGGAAGTAATCATCTGGCCATTTCAAACGTGTTCCTAACCCGACAGAAACCCCAGTAATACGTATGGCCTGTCTGTTCACTTCGCCTCTTCTAATTCCGTTCGATTGAACGGAATGATAGGCCGATAAGCTCAATGCGTTCGGTTTGTTTCCTCCCAGCCACGGCTCCATGAACGAGAAGTTGTACGATTGGAAGAACAATCCATTGGACTGAGCACGAATGCTCAAACGCTGTCCGTCTCCGGCAGGCAACGGGCGCCAAGCACCTTTCTTCACAATATTCCTCAACGAGAAATTATTGAATGTAACCCCTAGCGTTCCTACGATACGGCCCGCGCCCCAACCACCTGAAAGCTCAATCTGGTCGGATGGTTTCTCCTCCACGGTATAAACGATATCCACGGTTCCATCGACCGGGTTGGGCTTAGGTTCCACTCCGAGGGTCTCTGCGTTGAAATAACCAAGTTGCGAGAGCTGGCGCTGCGAACGTATGATGTCTTCGCGGCTGAACAACTGACCGGGCTTGGTTCGCAGTTCGCGGATAACCACATGGTCGTTTGTCTTGGTATTACCGACCACACTCACCTTGTTTATGGTGGCCTGCTTTCCTTCTCTGATTCGCATTTCGAGGTCAATGCTATCATTCACCACGAGTACCTCTACCGGTTCCACATTGAAGAAAAGGTATCCGTCATCAAGATAAAGTGAACTTACGTCACGCCCGTTCGGGTTCATCATCAGGTTGGCGTCCAATCTTGCCTGATCGTAAACATCTCCCTTCTTTATGCCCAGTATCTTGTCCAGCACTTCAGAAGAATACTTGGTGTTTCCGGTCCAGGTGATGTTGCGGAAATAGTACTTACGTCCTTCTTCAAAGTTGACCTCAATGTTGATGGAGCCATCCTTGTTCGGGTAAATGGTATCGCTGATGATCCTTGCATCACGGTAACCCATCTGGTTGTACTTGGCAATTACCGCCTTCTTGTCGTTTTCGTACTCAAAATCGAGGAACTTCGAGGTTTTCCAAACCCTCCACCATTGGCGTTGTTTGGTCTCCTTCATGGCCCTCTTCAGTTTACCGGTCTTCACTTCCTCGTTTCCGCGGAAAATGATCTTACCGATCTTGACCTTCTTTTTCTTTTTGATGTTGAAGGTGAGAATGACGTTGTTCGGCAGTGTGGTATCCTCCACCATCACCGTTTCCACTTCCACATTCAAGAATCCCTTGTCGATGAAGTGGTTCTTCATGATGTTCTCAGAAGTGACGATAAGGTTGTCTGTCACCACCTTTCCTTTGATCAGACTGATGGATTCGCGGATGTCGTTAGCGTCTCCCTTCTTCACCCCTTTGAGGGCGTATTTGCTCAGCCTGGGTCTCTCTTGCAGGCGAATATCGAGGAAGATCTTGTCGTCTACGATCTTGGTTGCAGTGATCTCGATGTCGCTGAACAGGCCTTGGTCCCACAATTTGTGAATGGCCTCAGTGATGGCTTCTCCCGGAACCTGGATCTTTTCTCCTACCGTGAGTCCGGAAAGGAGGATGAGGACCTTCTTGTCGAGGTACTTGGTACCGGAAACGGTTATGGGGCCCAGCTCGTACTGCTTCGGGGATGCATAATCCAGCTTGGTGTCGCCACCCACAGATATCTGTGCGTTCGCGGTTGCAGACAGCAACATCAGCACCGAAAGCATTAACAACAATATCTGACCGCGGCTACGCGCTGACCTGCTCACTGATCTTTCCAAATCTTCTTTCTCGTCCTTGATAGTCAATTATTGCCGCTTCAAAATCGGTTCTGTCAAAATCAGGCCACAATTTCTCTGTGAAGTATAGTTCTGCATACGCGATCTGCCAAAGCAGAAAATTGGAGATCCGATGCTCTCCACTGGTTCTTATAAGTAGTTCCGGGTCTGGGATTCCAGCGGTGCAAAGATGCTGATCAATGATAGACTCATCGATAGTATCTGCATCCAA
>JBFHEW010000268.1:0-4623 GCA_041583955.1 Bacteroidia bacterium
CTGGTCGTTCATTTTTTTGTCCTGACGGAGATGAATGTCGAGTTCATCCATGCACTGATGTACGGTGGGCTGGCGATGCTGATATTTCCGTTGATCGGTCGATCGGGAGGCTCCGTGATCCTCTGTTTGCCCATTATGCTCGTGGATGAGTGGTACCAACACATCATTCTTTTTCCGCACTACACGGATTTTTACGAATTCAACGACATTGTTCTCGACCTGTTGGGAGCCGGGTTTTTCGTTTCGTTGCTCGGTATGTTCGTGCCTGCATCATTCCGGCAGTTACTGCCATTCCATCGCAGGGTCGAGGTCTGGCTGCTGTTCATCTTGACGGTGTCCGCGTCAGTGCTCGTGCTGACCTGTGTGATTGTTCCCTATGAGAAGGATGCCTGCGAGCATACATGGCTCGTTCTCAATAAGCTTCCCGAAAGCACGGCATTCTGGTACACCCATCCCGTCATTGGCTCCACGTTCCACATCCTAAAACCGTTGCACGGGCTCGGTCTGGTATTCCTGATGTGCTTGGCCTATTTGGGAATGGATCCCACAAGATCGGTAAAGTAGGAGGGGGTCAACTTCAGTCGGCTCCCGTACCAGCTGAACATTTCGCCATCTACCAACCTCACCAGTGCAAAGGGAAGGTACCGTTGCAATTCTCTCACGTGCTCCTCCTTGAAGGGAAAAGGCTCGGAGGAAAGAAGTACGACCTCCGGGTTCAGGTCAATCAACTGCTCCATGCTCAATTCCGGATAACGCGTAAGACGCACTGCATTTTCAAATCCACAGCGCTGCAACATATCATGGATGAATGTATCTGAACCTGCAGCCATGTAAGGGGCGTTCCAAATGAGATAAAGCACTCGCTTAGCAGGATTCAATGGTTTCAGATGCTCGAATCCGTTTTCAATTTCACGTATCAACGCGGATGGATCCGTAATCGTGATATCACCTACGGAACGGATCATTTCCACTGCCGACCGTAGGTCATTCACATCACTTACCCAAACAGGAAAGTCCTTTTCGAGACGATCGATATCTTGCTTGTTGTTCTCCTCTTTATTGGCAATGATAAGGTCGGGGTTCAACTCCTGTATCACATCCAAATTCAGGTTTTTTGTGCCGCCAATTCGCCTTTTCGATCGGAACCATTTCTCTGGATGCACACAGAATTTGGTGATACCGACAACTCGCTCGTCCAATCCCAGTGCGTACAGCAGCTCGGTTTGGCTTGGAACAAGCGATACAATGCGGCTTGGATACCTGTTCAGTTCAACAACCCGACCTGATTGGTCTTCTTTTCTGCTCAATTGTCTCTCCACGAAGCAAATAACCCAATAATGTGGCAGGTTGATTAAACCCTTACTCGGATTTTTGTCTAAACTTGGTAGCAAACACCGAAAATGACACTATCGCAGAAGCAAATACAGCATTTGTACCTCAGGACGGGTTTCGGGGAATCTCCAAGGGCGGTGCAGCTCAGGAGTTCATTGTCGAAAAGGCAGTTAGTTGAGAAGTTGTTCAAGGATTCGCAAAGTATCGAAGCCATAACACACGTTCCGTATCCAATAAAGAACGCGAGAGAGGTCAAGGATGTAAAGATGTTGAGAAAGATCCTCAGCTCGAAGAAGATGGTGGAGGAGACAAATGTGGTGTGGCTAAATCGCATGGCCTGCACCGAAGCACAGTTTCGCGAGAAGATGACTTTCTTCTGGCACGGTCATTTCGCTACTAAAATTCCCATGGCGTATCTGATGCAGGAGCAGAACAATACCATCAGAACCCATGCTTTAGGTAGTTTCAGACAAATGCTGCATGCCGTTTCAAAGGACCCGGCCATGTTGCTGTTTCTAAACAATCAGCAGAATAGGAAGCAGCGTCCAAACGAGAACTTTGCAAGGGAAGTGATGGAGCTATTTACCTTGGGAGAAGGGAATGGCTATACCGAAAACGACATCAAAGAGGCTGGTAGAGCATTTACCGGATGGCGGGTGAACAGGCTGGGCAAATTCGAAATGGACCATGAAACACATGATGGTGGATTGAAGACCATTTTTGGCAGGACCGGCAATTTTGATGGTTCGGATGTCATTGATATGCTGCTGGAAAAGCGTCAAACAGCCAACTATATCTGTCGGAAATTATATCGTTTTCTTATCAGTCATAAAGAGAATGCACAATTCATAGAGCAGATGACTGATGTGTTCTATGAAAGCGATTACAGCATTGAAGAATTGTTAAGATACATGTTGATGTCCGATGAATTCTTTGCAGAACGGAACATAGGCGTTCGGATTGCTTCGCCAACCGAGCTATTGGTCCGTTACTTGCGGTTATTCAAGTTGAAATTCAAAAGGGACCGGATCATCATTGGAGCACAGAAGGCACTCGGACAGGTCTTATTGTTGCCTCCCAATGTTGCAGGATGGAGCGAGCAAAACGATTGGATCGACAGTAGTTCGTTGCTATACCGCATGCGATTGCCGTTGGTGCTATTCGGTAATTTTGAAATGATTTTGGAAGGAAAACAAGATCCGGAAGAACCTGAGTTGAGTAAGGCCGAACGCGCTTTGCTTCAGTGGAGAAAGCCGGAAGCAGATTGGAGCGAGTTGTTCAAAGTCGATATGCCGAATGAAGAGTCAGCCCTTATCGATCAACTTTTGGGCATGCTCATTCAATCTAGAACAGACTCCATCGACCGTAGTTCACTGATGCGCAGCATCGATGGGTCAAGTCGCGAAAACAGGATCATGAGTCTCGCCACACACATCATGGCATTACCAGAATTTCAATTGATATGAAAACAGGAAGAAGGGATTTTCTGCGTATCGGGTCATTTGCTACGGCTTCATTGATGATTCCGCAGATGTTGACATCAAGCAAGTTGTATGACCCTCGGAAGAATGCCAAGAGCGTAGTGGTCATTCAGCTCACAGGAGGTAATGACGGACTCAATACCGTTGTTCCATTCAGGAATGATATCTACTACCGCAACCGACCGAAACTGGCGATCAGTAAGAATGAAGTACTACCATTGGATGATGAATTAGGGCTTCATCCCTCACTTTCAGGATTGCAAGAGGTATTCCGCAATGGGGATATGTCTATCGTGAACGGGGTCGGATACCCTGAACCCAATAGGTCACATTTCCGGTCAATGGATATTTGGCAGACAGCCAGCGATCATGACAGGATATTGGGTACAGGTTGGTTGGGCAGATTGATCGACCTGCAGTCTGATCCTGCACCTTACAATGCCTTGGAAATAGATGAAGCCTTGTCATTGGCATTGAAAGGCGAAAGGATGAAAGGCTTGGCATTCAAGGACCCCGAAAGACTTTACAGTCAGCTGCAGGAACCATTCATCCAGGCAACCGCTAGATCGGTCAATCATGATCACGTTCATGATGAAGTGGGATACCTGCGAAAGACCTTGGCCGAGACAGCATCTTCAGTAGATTATCTGTACGAGCGGTCAAAGGTGTATTCGTCAAGAATCGATTATCCGCAAACATCATTGGGTAAAGGTCTTAAGACCATTGCTGAACTCATAGTGGCCGAATCCGATACGATGGTGTACTACATCTCTCACGCAGGCTTCGATACGCATGTGGGTCAAGATGCCAAACACAGGAAAGTTCTAGGACAGTACGATGAAGCCGTATCTGCATTTATCAAAGACCTGAAGAAGAATAGAAAGTTTGATGACGTACTCATTCTCACCTTTTCGGAGTTCGGTAGAAGGGTTTCTCAGAATGCCAACGGTGGTACCGATCATGGAGCGGCCAGCAATGTATTCCTGATGGGTGGAAAACTGAACAGACCAGGGGTGTTCAATGAGATGCCAAGTCTTTCGGACCTGGACAACGGAGACCTCAGGTACACGGTCGACTTTCGCAGTGTTTACAGTACCATACTCGAAAGATGGTTGGATCAGCCAAGTAGGGACGTATTGGGGCAATGGTTCGCTCCGCTGCCCATCGTGTAGGTCCCTCTAGGTTCATTCTAAGCGAATTGGCAGATCACACCACCCATCAGCGCCAACGTGATCACCCAATATCCCACGTTCACTGCGATGTATTTGAATCCTTTCCGTTCAAACAGCGCATTGGTGCCAAGTACTGGCAGTACAAGAAAGAAACCCATCAGTACTCCGTGCAGCGCACCATGACCGAACGAGCGGTGAACGTGACCATATTTCTCGTTGAAGTTGGCCAGATAGGCCAGACTTTCCTCATCCGTTAAGCCATTGAACAGAGAGGCTATCCCGGTCTGGTGTATCACGTTGAAGTTGACTGAGACGGCCAGCATGGCACTCAGTACAAGCGAAACGCCAAAAATGATGGCCATGTTGCCCGTTTTCGCCATGTCGTCTGTAACCCCCGAAGCGTTCATCCACGCTTTTCCGAGGCCGATCTTCGGGTTGTAATAAATGAATCCGACAATGGTAGGAATGAGGGCTGCGCCCAGAATAACAGGTAGGTTCATGATAGGGTTTCTTGGTTGATTGAACTACCAAGGTACTATTTATCACTACCGTAAAGCCCTTACAGGCGTTTTAAATCAATCGGCTATGGCCTTAATGATGTCGTGCTTGGTCAGGATCCTATATGTTCCAGAGCCATC
>JBFHEW010000269.1:0-4615 GCA_041583955.1 Bacteroidia bacterium
CAAATGAATGTGGCAATGCCAGAATTGAAACGAATAGGAGTAAGAATGTATTCTTCATTGTTTTTTGATTTGATAGGGGAACTCAAAGTTAATGTTTCAAGTTTGATCGTGTTGACAAATTCATGACCTCAACAGAAACATGATATTCCTACTTTCACGCCAACGCATGATACGAATTGTACTGGCATTATTGGTGATCTCGTTCTCAGCCTGTTCCACAGATGCGCTTGTGCCGTGCGATAGGGAAGGGCAGAAGGGACAACTCTGTAGGGAATACAGGTACATCAATTCGCAACCTAGAGGATTTGTTGAGTTCGACCATTTGGGCGATTCACTTGTGGTGTCCAATTATTACAACGAGCGCACTACGCTTGTGAAAACCGTTAGGGAGCGTTTTGTGAATGGGCGTGTCATTATCATCGCAGAGCAATATCTCAATGAAGAATCCAAGGTTCAGACCCTTCATTACAATGAATTGGATAGCTTGGACCGCATTGTGTTCGGTGCCAACGATAGCGTGACCGAGATTTCGTACGAGCAAGGAAAACGGAGTCGCATGTCGTATCTGCGTGGTGGCGAGCTTCATCGCTATTCTGAATATCGCTACTACATGGATGACGGGAAGCTCTATCGCATCTCTGATTTCAATTCCGAAGATTCGTTGCTTTCGTATCGTCAGTTTGACTATTTCAGCACAGGGCAGCACCGCGTGTCCTATTTCACTTCAGACCATCATCTCTTAGGCAGAAGGGTTTTCAGTGCTCCCAACGGATTGCTTACCTCGGTTGAGTTCCGAAACGCGAACGGAACGGTTACGGAGCGCACTGATTATGTATATGATGCGGATTTTAACCTTTTGGAAAAGTCCGAACGGATATCAGATCAGACCTTTAAAAGTGTATTCCTCTATTATTGAAACATGAGTAAAGAACATTCCCTCAAAGAAAAGATCCATGCGGTTTACGAATTCCATCGTGTGTTCGGAATAGGCAATAACGATGAACCGGAGCACAACATCGGTGAGGAGGATTACCTGCTTCGTCATCGTTTGATGCACGAGGAGAACGAAGAATACTTAGAGGCAGCCAGGAAAGGAGACCTCGTGGAAATTGCTGACGCTCTTGGAGATATGATGTACATCCTCTACGGAACCATATGCAAACATGGATTGCAACACAGGATTGCCGACATCTTCGATGAGATCCATCGTAGTAACATGAGTAAGTTGGATGCAGATGGAAAACCGATCTACCGCGAAGATGGCAAAGTGATGAAGGGCGAAAATTACTTCAAGCCGAACATTGCCAAATATTTGTAGGTACCGACCTTTTCCTGGTTGTCTGTTCTGTTCTATGAAGTGCGAAGGTTACACTCAGTAAGTCACATTCTCTCTCCCGAGCCCATCTCGACTTTCTTGTGCATCCGATCAATCTAGGATCCACTTGCCTTGTGAGCTACCCATGGCAAATGGTCAATGAACCATGTTTGAAATTGGCGTGAGGAAACGGAACAGCTACATAAGAAAAACACCCCCGTTCAGCCAGCTGAGCGGGGGTGCTGAATGTGGTACAACGGATTTAGAATGAATAGATGTAGCTGAATGAGTCAGGACTGTTTCTCATGAAGGTACCTACACTACCGGCATTCAAAGACACCATACTGCCGAAATTATCATAAGCCACCACGATACTACTTGCGCTTGTGTTTTTTACAACCACTATCAACGACTTGCTGAAAGTAGCGTTGCTGGCAAGGTTAACGCTGGTGGTAACCTCAACCGCAAGAGAGATGTCTGCACCCAGCGAGTTCAACCCTGTTGTTTTAATGGTGCCCTCAACTTCCAACTCAGCAGTCGGATTGCTCACTCCAACACCAACGTTTCCGTTTTTAAGAATGACCATGGCATCGCTTTTTGCCGATGAACCGGTTCCGTTACCGATAGTGAACAAACGGTCTGTAGCACTCCACGCAGTGGTAGAAGATGGCGTATAGCTTGTGTTAAAGCTGCCGAGAACAGTTTCGGTATAAGAAAGGGCACTCGTATTAAAGCCCATTGCCAACGTGTTGTCTCCACTGGCCGTAGTGGCATTCCCGAATGCAATTGAATTCGAGCCGCTAGCCGCTGTGTTACTTCCAATTGCATTGGAATAAGCGGCCGATGCAGTATTGTAATACCCCAAAGCCAAAGAAGCATAACCGGTAGCATTACTGTTAAAGCCTGATGCGAACGAGACGTCTTGCGAGGCAGTGTTGCTACCGCCCAAGGCAACCGATGCCCATCCGCTGGCGGCATTGCCAGTTCCAGAAGCGAAACCATAGTCACCAGCCGTATTATTTTCTCCAAAAGCAGCCGATGCATATCCACTTGCTGTATTGGTGTTTCCAGCAGTGATGGAATAAGTGCCGCTGGCGGTAGTGTTTTTACCCAAGGCAACAGATTGGTTCCCAATGTTGGCATTGTCCCACTGTGCGCCATCAACCATGCCTACTCTAAATGCACTTTTACTCTTGTCAAAGAACATACGGCTATCGTGCGTAGGATCGCTATCATCTGCAAGCTGCGGAGAACCGAATACAAAATCGTCTGTTGCATACGTGCCATTTTCGTTTGAGGTAACTCCCGAAGTGACAGCAAAAATGGCATTGGCATCGGAGCCAGCTGGACCCGTTGGTCCCTGCGGACCGGTTGCACCGTCAGCACCTGCTGGTCCGGATGCTCCCGGAGAAATTGACACCCATTCAGCTATTTCCGTATCGCCTAAGGTAACTTTCATTGCTAACGGAGATCCGTTCATGCATTCAAAGTCGGACCGAATGGTATTGGGCAATGCCGGGTCAATGGAGCCCTCGGCAAAGTTTGCCCCGAAGCAATTCGTTCCATCTGTCGAAGTGATGTAGTAATTCGCTCCGGAAGTAACAGATATCGGAGTGCTGAACGTGTATGTGTTCCATCCTGCAGATCCAACAACACTTGCTGATGTGCCGAGTACAGATGGCGAGCCACCACATCCACTTACCGGATTGTCATCATAAACTGTAAGAGTGCCTGTGGCGGGTGAGAAAAGATATACGTCTATCTGAGTTATTGCACTTGATACATCAGGAACAAACTTCATTGCCTTGCCAACAAGACAGGTAGCTCCACTTGATATCGATATTCCTTCTCCATATACGGTCGAGCCTGAAGCTCGTGTGATGCACACTTGCATGACAGAATCTGTGGTATTGAAGATCTGCATACCCATTTCTGCTGTTAACGCGTCCCGTTGTGCCGTGGTTAATCGCGGAGGAAGAAATGCCCCATCAGTCCCGCTCAGCTCCAAGATGGCATTCGCGTTGACCGAAGTGCCGATGGCCATATGGTTGTTGCTCTTATCGAAGACGAACTCGGCTACTGCACCAGCTTCGTCATTATCGTTGAAAATGACCTGCATATTGGATCCGGCAATTGGGCCGGTGGCACCATCTGCTCCGGTTGGCCCTTGAACACCCTGTGGTCCTTGAGCACCTGTTGCTCCTGTTGGACCCTGAGGGCCAGTGGCGCCATCAGCACCCGTTGCTCCTGTCGGTCCTTGAATTCCCTGTGTACCCGTAGCTCCCGTAGGGCCTTGTGCTCCAGTTGGTCCTTGTGCTCCTGCGGCACCATCAGCTCCAGGTGCCACATCAACCCAGCTTTGAACGACCGCAGCTGCGGATACAATTGCTTTGAAGGCGTAACGGTTGTTATTGCCTGCATTCTGAAATGAGAAATTGTTCGGGCAACTGAAGCTATTACTCTCATAACCTGGAGGATAAGCAGAATAGTTGCCATTTCTTCTCCATTCTACCCTATTGAAGCCTGTGGCCGCACATGGGTTTGCATACTCACATGTGATCAAAAGCGTATCTCCGGCTGTTATTGAAGGTGGCGATGACACGGTCACGTCATACCAGGCCCAAGTATATTGAGCGCCCATCGTGAAAGTCTCCGAAACAATTGGCGAACCTGATGCAGAGCTTCCAGCGAAAACCTTGACCCGTATGATCTGGTCGTCACTACCACTTATGTTATCCTGATACATATTGACCGATAACTGATCAAGTGTGCCAGTAAGCTGAGGAATAAACATTTGTCCGAGTGCTTCAGATTCGTATTCCCAGTCACCCTCACCGCTCCAATCATAAGCAGATTTAGTGATGAACCAGCCAGTTCCAGACATTTCGGTGATTGAACCAGGGTCTTGCTGCAGCGCAATACCAGTGCTTTGCGTGTACAATTGCAATTTGTCTATAGAATCGTTGTAGATGATCATGCCAACTTCTGGTGTAAAAGCATCACGTTCACTGGTACTCATCCGAGGCGGCAAAAAGGCACCGTCCGTTCCACTCAACTCCAATATGGCATTGGCATTAACTGAAGTACCAATGGCCATGTGGTTGTTGCTCTTATCGAAGACGAACTCGGCTACTGCACCGGCTTCGTCATTGTCATTGAAAATGACCTGCATATTAGAGCCGGCAATTGGGCCGGTGGCACCATCCGCTCCGGTCGGACCTTGCGCGCCTGTTGCTCCTGTGAGACCTTGGATTCCCTGCGCTCCTTGTGCACCTGTAGCTCCAGTAAGACCTTGGATTC
>JBFHEW010000270.1:0-4610 GCA_041583955.1 Bacteroidia bacterium
CTACGACAGCCTACTCGAAAAATGGGGAGAGCGCGGTTATGATGTGTCGCGTGTTCAGCGCACAAATCATGATGGGTGCTAGACCACTGCTTTGAGCTTTATTTCAGCGAAGCCAACTCCGCTTCCATCTGCTGTTTGGTGGTTGCAGCGAGTTTCAAATTGTGCTTTAGCTTTTCAGATACTATCACGTTGCGGTTGTCCATATAGGCCGTTCCATCCATAATGGAATAGCCAACCAACCGAACCGATTCTCCAACTGGAACATCACGGAAAGTAACCGTCCCAGTGCGGTGGTTGTATTCGCCACCCATCACAGAACTGATGTTGTCGAAAACCATCCTTACCGAAGGCCGAAAAGTGGTGTCCACGTAAACGATGACGTCCGTTTTGTTCTTCACATCGTAGAACTCATCGCAGTTTATCCAGCCCAATTGATCACTTTTCAATAGGTAAGCGTCCATTGCATCGGCATTGGCGGCAATGTCGTTACTGATCTCCTGCTCTTTGGCCCATTCGGCTTCTTGGCGTTCGCGCTCCGCTTTTCGGTCTTCCCACGCTTGCATACGGGCGAGGTACTCTTCCTTGCTCACTTTCACATCATTGATGTAAAGCTCTTCTCGCACGCGCGATTCGAGTTGCACAATTCCCGGTTTCGGAACCCAATCGAAGTTTCCACTTCGGTCAACCCGTCCATTGAAAACCTCCATGTTTTCGGCTACTTCTTCGCCATGCGGAAATTCCAGGTCAAGGTGTTTGCCTCGTGCAACTTGGGCTGGTTTTCCGTTGGAATTGGCATCGATATGTATCGTTCCTCCCGAACGTAGCATTCTTCCGCCAGAGGCAGTATGCAGATCGGCCTGAATGATCTGGCCGCCACCGTAAACCTCTTTCAGTTCTACGGTCATTTCAGATGGTGTTGAACCATTCTTGAGTTGAAGCGTGAAAGCAGGAATGTTGATGACCGTTCCTTGCTCTCCAACCAATCGACTGTTTTCTCTTGGGTCAATGGTGAAAGTCTGGACAGGTAGCGGCAGGAATTCATCGATGGATGTGAATATCGGCTCTCTCCGACCTTGGCCTTTAGTAAGTAGGATCTCAAGGCTGAAAGCCCTTCTCGATGCCTCCTCCGCTTTGAAACCTACGGAGGACTCGGCTGCATCGATAACTATAAAACGGTCATCCTTTTCCGTAATGTGCTTGAGTAGTTTGAGTATGGTGTGGGCTCTGGAGGCCGTTATCCGGTTCTTTTCCATTGTATCAAACCTACCCGATATCGGTCCTTCTATTCCGATTCTTATCTTTCTTCCTGCCGGAAGTTTGGTGTAGATGGCGGTTATCACTTGAGCCGAACTTGGCTTCATTTCCGCACTGTTCAATGCAAAGAATACATTGTGTTTAGGAATGGTCTCATTCTGATTGGCAGCTACCAGCGCCACGCCAATGGTAAGGGCAAGGATAAGTTTCATGATGGGGTTTCTTTAGATATTCCCCATTGAAACGGACTGGTGTGCTTGAAATTACCCTCTCAGACATTTCTGTAAGCAATTGAGACGTGTACAGAACTACCACAGAACAGACCTGACCGGGCTATAACGGGGTTTTATGAACTCCAGCGGTAGGAGTTGAGGTCGAAACCCGCCAGGTCCAGAACACGGTCAACCACGGTTCTCGCAAGCTCCTCAAAATCCTTCGGGTTGCTGTAAAACGATGGACTTGCCGGTGCAATGATGCCGCCTGCCTCCGTGATCGTTTTCATGTTATTGATGTGGATGAGACTCAGCGGAGTGTCTCTGGGTACCAGGATCAGCTTCCGTCTTTCCTTCAATATGACATCTGCCGCTCGCGTCATCAGATCGTTTGAGACACCTGTTGCAATGCGCGCCATTGTGCCCATGCTGCACGGAGCAAGAATCATGGTTTCGTATTTGGCTGAGCCAGAAGCAAAAGGCGCCATGAAGTCGTTGGCATCGTAGATCTTGAAAGGCAGGTTTTCGAAATCCGAATTGCCAAGCTCCAACTTCCAGACCTCGCGTGCATTTCTGCTGAATACCACACCTACATCTTGCACTTGGTCTTGCAGTTCAATGAGCCGATCGAACAACACCTTGGCGTAGATTGAACCGCTGGCACCAGTAACACCTACAACGACCTTCTTACCGCTCATTCCAGTTTGATTTCAATTTGGTTCTTCTTCTTGGTAGCTTCGATCCGGTCCTTATCCAATGTGGTCTTGAACCAGTACCTAACAGAAAAACCGAACACATGGTTTATCCACCAATCACCTTTTACCATGGTCAGGATGGAATTGGAGTACCTGACGTTGGCCTCGATCTTACCATTCCAGAAGAAATAGCTGATTCCAGCAGCTCCACTCAGCTCTGCTCGGTGATAAATGGACGAATTTCTTCGCTCCACAAAACCGGGGTCTGATCCTTTCTCTACCGAACTGAGGAGTATGCCTACTTGTGGACCTATTTCGATGCTCATGTTCTTGATACCGTACCAGCGGTAGAGTACCGGAATCTCCAACATATTGTAGTTGTAAAGAATAAATGTGTTGTTGTTCTTGACCGTTGGAGCTTGCCTGCTGCCCTTCTGAATGAACGAGAGTTCGAACTGGAGCGTTGAGCGCGGTGTGAAACGGTAGTCAGTGAATGCACCTCCCCAGCCTCCAACCTTATTGAAGCCACCAATGCCGTCACCGGTGATCTGGGTGGTACTTATTCCGCCATAAAGTCCGCCACCGAAGCCTTGGCCCAGTGCCATGAGAGGTAGGAAGGAAAGGAAGAGAACTACTAACCGCATGTGCGGTAAAATTAATGTTCTATCACCGGACGGTACTCGGCCTGAATCACCTGTTTGGTATCGTCTCTGAAAATGAAAGCAACCACGTTGCAGTGGTGATCAACGAAGTTCGGGTCAATGACAAGTGATTTTGTTGTTGTTTCGGTAAAACCAGCGGCCATCGGTGCGCCTCCGTTCACTGGATCGCCCCAAGCACCATTGAAGCCAGCCCTCAAGGTGTGCATGTGCACGTAGTCCGAGATTTTTGGAGGGTTGAAGCGATTATCAGACTGCCAATCGACAATACTATCTTCAGAAAGCAGCACCACAAGTCTGTAAGGCGCAGCGTTCATGTCCTCTAATGCGCTTACTTTGAGTTCTGCAGTAGCCAGGCGGGTACCTTCGTTGTAATTCACGCTCAGATCGATCAATGCCTCTGGCGGTTGCGCAAGAATACTCGCCACATGACCTTCCCAAGAATTGTAGAGCTGCGAGAATGCCCCTTGGAACTGCCTTCGGTTAACCATTCCATTGGGAAGAAACAGTCCGGTACCGAACTCGCTCTCGTAAATGTTGCCTATCGGTGTACGGAAATCAGTGGAGAAACTACCATCGGGGTTGTTCTGAGGTTCGGCAAACGACTGGCTTACATGCACCGCAAGGGGAACAACGCGTGCTCCATAAAGACATTGGATGCGTTTGAGCTCTTCGGCTGCCTGCGGACAGTTTGAGCAGCGGAAACCCGTGTAATCTTCCAGCAGTACTGTTCGTACACTATCGTATCTGCAATGGCAATCATCAATAAGTGCCAACGGATCGTAGTTGGACGCGGTAGAATCGGTGCAACCACGGAGAATGGAGGGGTCGAATTCGCAGTTTCCGTCATCAAGCGTTGCGTCAGGGTCGAAATTCAGTGCCAACGGGTTGGTGCAGCCGTAGCGAGGAGGACTGACCTTGTCGCAGGAAGTAATGACCAGGGCCAAGCATAAGAGGGATAGTATGTAACGCTTCATTTGCATTTAGAAACTCGTTAAGATACTCAACGCCACACCGTTGGAAGCTGGCACGTTTCTGCATACGCCACCAACACAGAAGATACCTGCGCGTTGCCTTCCGTACGATAAGCTGATGCGCGTTGCATCTTTTATATAGCCCACTTGCACCGTTGGGTAGAAGATACGCTGGGAAGGCAGGGGATTGGAGTAGTTGTACTGACCCACGAATGCCATGAAAAAGTGAGGCGACCACGTGTACTCCATGATCAACGCTGCCCAATCTCTGAAATGCTGTTTTGTGAACAATCCTTGAAGTTCCCAACGGATGGCATGCTTGGAATTGATCTTATGGGTCATTTCCACGATTGCTATGTTGGCCTTCACGGGCTCTGCACCGGTGAGTCCCTGCACAACTTCAATGTCAAAGATAAGGTTGAGATATTTGACGGATATCTTGTGGTTCTTGTTGAGCTTTCTGCTTATCTCGAAGTTCAGGTCTTGGAAATAGAGCTGGCCGAGTTCGAAAAAGTTGGTCGTGTAGCCCGTTCCATTCTCATTGACCATCTGGTTGAGGCCGTGAATACGCGAGAAATTTGCCGCAACGGTCATTCCGTATTTGCCACCTATCAATGATTTTCGCGGGAAGTTGTAGCTGACATCAGCCTGCATTGCCCACTCGCCATTGGGTTGCGTGGCGTACGGATATAGACTGGCGGCAAGCAGGTAAGTATGCTGGTTGGTCAAGGCGGGCAGAAAGTTGATATTGAGGTCGAAAAGCGTGGCGTTTCTATCAGACCGGAAGTTCATGTTATCTGTCCTCTTGGCGCTTAC
>JBFHEW010000271.1:0-4610 GCA_041583955.1 Bacteroidia bacterium
ACCGCTTTTTCCAGAACAGATGGTTCAGAGAATGCTTCCGCAAGATCGGCAACCGTTTTCAGCGATTGAACGCCTTTTCCATCGTAGCCGCCTTTACGTAGTTTCTGAAAAACCGGGAAGAAGTCGGTATGATCAGCAACCTCGTTCTCTCCGATCAGCCTATACCCAGCAGTTGATATTCCGTGTTCGGTGTAAAAGGCTTTCTGTGCTCCTTTATCCTGTATCAGTCGGATAACGTTGGGCTGTGGATAAACCTTCACGCCTTCCGCTTCCAGCACTTCAAGCGCATCAACATTCACGTGCTCTATTTCTATGGTGAGCACATCCATTCCTTTGCCGAATGCCAGAACAGTCTCATGATCCTTGAAACTTCCGTTGGTAAAAGAATGTGCAATGTCGCGGCAAGGGGCATCCGGATCGGGGTCAAGAACATGCACATCCACATCAAGATTGATGGTTTCCTGAATAAGCATGCGGCCCAACTGGCCGCCTCCCAGGATCCCGAGTTTCGTCTTCGGTCTATAACTCATGTCGCAAAAGTAAAACCTTGTTCCAAGTAGCCACCATCAGCAAAACGTCTTGTGCGGTTCAAAAACACTGCTGAATTTGAACTACATTCGGCATCAACAACAACCACATAGATGAAAAAAGCAACAAGCACAATCTTATTGGTACTGATGATGGTAACTGCCCATGCTCAGACCATGTTTTTCGATGGCACTTGGAAAGAAGCCTTTGCTGAGGCCAAAAAACAGAACAAATACCTCTTCATTGACTGTTACACCGATTGGTGCGGCTGGTGCAAAGTGGCCGATAAGAAGACTTTTCCGGATGAAGATGTGGCCGCATTCCTTAACGAGAATTTCGTTTCGGTGAAGGTGGATATGGAACGCGGTGAAGGCGTTGAACTGGCAATGAAATACCGCGTAACCGGATTCCCTTCCTACCTGATGTTCACTCCTGATGGCAGCTATGCGCACAAGATGACCGGCTACATTGAAAAACCCGCTGACTTCATTGACCAGGTGAAAATGGCGTTGGATGAGGCCAACCGATCTGCCTATCCGGCCAAGCTTACCGACAATGTCGTATTCCCTGCATTCTATAAGAGCGCCTATGCCAATAGAGATCAGAAAGAAAAGAAAACGTCTCCTGAAATGGGCGATGTGGATGCCTGGGTGGCCGAGCAGAAGGACCTGAAGACCATTGCCGCTTGGTCTGTGATCTACCGGTTTCCGCTGAACGAAGCCAACACCGAGAGATTCCTTGATGACCGGGAAGCGTTTGTCAACGTTTTCGGAAAGGCCGAAGTGCTCGACAAGATCGGATCGATAGCCAATCAGAAATTGGGGGTGGCCCTTAAAACCCAGAAAGAATCGGACCTATTGGTTGCGCTTGATTTTGCAGACAAGTACATGGACGAGCATAAAGAAGAGAACAAGGCATACTACAGACTCAGATTCTGCGAAGGCAAAGGCGATTGGACCGAATACGCCAAATGTGCACAAGGCATGATCGATTTCCATGGTCTGGAGAATCACCTTGGTGGGGTGAACAACTACAGCTGGACCATTTACCTCAACACGGACGATAAGGACGTGTTGAATACTGCCATCGGTTGGATGAAACGTGTGGTGGAGATCGACCCGCTCTACATGTATCTCGACACCTATGCTGCGCTTCATTTCAAAGCAAGGAACTACGACCAGGCATTGCTCTGGGCCAACAAGGCGATCGAAGTAGGCAAAAATGAAGGCGAGAACGTAAAGGAAACCGAAGACCTGAAGAATCAGATACTGGAAGCCAAATCCGGAAAGTAACGGTCGCAATTCACTGCTTCTTGTTTGCTACCTTTGCACGCCTCATTCATGGCCGATACAGTTAAACTACACGATCTGGAATTCATGCCTTATCTCTCAGAGACTGAGATAGGCGCGATAGTGGATGGTGTCTCCGACAAGGTCAACCAGAAGTATGCTGGAAAGTCTCCGCTTTTTGTGGTCATTCTCAACGGAGCATTCATGTTCGCATCGGACCTTATGAAGAAGGTGACCGTTGATTGTGAAGTGAGCTTTCTGCGGGTCAGCTCGTACAGAGGCACCGCCAGCACAGGCGAGGTGAAAGAACTGATGCCGATAGGAACAGACGTCAGCGGCAGAGATATCATCCTTGTGGAAGACATTGTAGACACTGGCAAGACCATGGGTGAGATCAAACAGAAAATGTTGGAGGCGGGAGCAAATTCGGTGAGCATTTGCACGCTTCTGTTCAAACCGGATGCTTTTCAAGGAGATTATCTCGTTGATATCGTGGGCATTGAAATACCAGACAGATTCGTGGTGGGTTACGGTCTTGACTATGACGGTCTCGGACGTAACCTCCCATCCATTTACCAGATCAGACCAAATATATAAGCCATGTTGAATATCGTATTGTTCGGCCCTCCTGGTGCCGGAAAAGGAACACAGTCGGAGAAGTTGATCAACCATTACGGGCTGGTACATATTTCCACAGGAGATGTTTTCCGCGCACTGGATCCTGCTTCTGACCTAGCCAAACTTGCCAAAAGCTATTCTGACAAAGGAGACCTGGTGCCGGATGATGTCACCATCAAGATATTGGAGAACGAGGTGCTGAAGCACCCGGGTGCCAAAGGTGTGATCTATGACGGGTTTCCGCGCACCAACGCTCAGGCTGCTGCTTTGGACAAATTCCTTTCTTCCAAAAACGATTCCATCTCAATGATGATCGCGTTGGATGTACCGGAGGAAGAGCTGAAAAAACGCCTACTGAAGAGAGCCGAGGTTTCTGGCCGTGCAGATGATGCCGATCCGGAGATCATCGAAAACCGTATAGCCAACTACAAGCGTCAGACAGCACCTGTTGCCGATTTCTACAAGGCACAGGGCAAATTGCGATTGGTGAACGGCATTGGATCCATTGATGAGATCTTCGGCCGTATATGTGATGCCATCGATAAAGGCTGAAATGTGAACGGTAGGGGCGTATGGACATACGCCCTTACATTAAAAACCCCTACCGAACATGAAAACCAATTTCATAGACCACGTAAAGATCTGTTGCCGTAGCGGAAAAGGCGGTGCCGGATCGAAACACCTGTTCCGTTCGCGTAGCATTACAGAAGGCGGGCCTGATGGTGGTGATGGCGGAAGAGGTGGTCATGTCATCATTGAGGGAAACAACCAACTCTGGACCCTCCTTCATCTCCGCTATAAGAAACACATCATTGCCAGCGAAGGAAAAGGCGGTGGCAAATCGGAAGCGACAGGGGCGCAGGGAAAAGACGAAGTGATACAGGTTCCGCTTGGCACGGTTGTGAAAGACGCTGAAACCGAGGAAGTGCTATTTGAGATCACCGAACACGGCCAGCGCATGATACTTACCGAAGGCGGGAAAGGTGGCTGGGGAAACACGCACTTCAAATCGCCTACGAACCAAACGCCCAGATATGCCCAACCCGGTGAGCCCGGAAAAGAAGAATGGAAGATCCTTGAACTGAAGGTTCTTGCTGACGTTGGTCTGGTAGGATTTCCGAATGCGGGCAAATCAACGTTGCTTTCCGTTGTTTCTGCGGCCAAGCCCGAAATTGCCAACTATCCTTTCACCACGTTGGTTCCCAATCTTGGAATTGTTGACCACCGCGGAAACCATTCGTTTGTAATGGCCGATATCCCAGGAATCATTGAGGGAGCTCACGAAGGAAAAGGTCTCGGACTACGCTTCTTACGCCATATTGAACGTAACTCAATCCTATTGTTCATGGTTCCTGCTGACGCGGCTGACATCAATAAGGAGTACGATATCCTGCTGAACGAGATCACGCAGTACAATCCGGAACTGCTTGATAAGGAACGGGTACTGGCCGTAACCAAATGCGACATGTTGGATGATGAACTGGAGGCCGAGTTGAGAGCCTCTGTTACCGTTGACATTCCGGTGGTGTACATTTCATCCCTCACCAACAAGGGCATTCAGGAGCTGAAAGATGTGCTTTGGAAAAAAATGCAAGCGTGAAATTGTCTCCAAACGACATTCTCTTAACAGAATAATTATTTTCACGCCTCAATTAAATCCTTTAATCAATAAACAATGAAAAAAATCTACCTAACAGTTACAGTCTTGGCTGTATCTACGGCTGCATTTGCACAGTCTTTTGTGCAACAAGCGGTTACTTCTTCTGTGGCAAGAGAAATCTCTTTCCCAGTAAACAGCAATGCAGCTGCCACTCCAACCGATACATTGGGATTCGATGAATTGGGTCAGCAGCTTATCCAGTACGGTTCTAACAGCGGATACGTTTTCGGAACCAACGTACTTGTAGATCCACAAGGAACTCAGTACAACCTGGAGTATGCCCGTGGATTCATTGTGAACGATCCATACACCGTTATCGGAGCCGGATTCATTTTTGGTCTGAAGAGCGATGTAAGCGGAAGCCCTGCTGCTGCAAAGGCTAACCTTTACTCTATTGCCAACAACCGTGCTTTGGGAAGTATTTCTTCCACTGCTCCGGATTCTCCTGGTCCAGCTGCCACTGTTCTTGCTACTGCCGATGTGCCGTTTGCAAGTGTAGACACGGTTTTCCCGAA